>CAKZUM010000687.1 GCA_937921525.1 uncultured Saprospiraceae bacterium | reverse complement strand
TCGTTTTTATGCGCCGTTATTTTTTCTTTATGCAAGGCGAAAAACGTAGGCGATGCCTAGCATCGACGAGGCTTTTCAACGCAGCAGAAAGGAAAAATAACAAGTAGAAGAATGTACATTTATTATTGAACCATTTCTTAGTTCTAAACTGCACCCTGCAACTGCCACAAATCATTGTAAAATAATCTAAGCAATTACAGGGCGAATTTAGTTTAAAACGGCTAAGTTTTAGATTGATTAATAATCAATATTTGATTATTAATGGATCTATACTTTTCCTTTAACCGTCTTGATAATATTTGCAGCTACTTTGTAAGGATCTGCTGCAGAGTTTGGACGACGATCTTCTAACCATCCTTTCCATCCAGCTTCTACTGCTGCAATTGGAATACGGATAGAAGCACCTCTATCAGAAACACCATAAGAGAACTTATCGATAGCCTGTGTCTCATGCAATCCAGTTAATCGTTGCTCATTATCTGGGCCATATACAGCGATACTGTTTGAGATCGCTTTCTTTGATCCAAATTTCTCACAGATCGCATCGTAATCTTTCTTCTTACCAGAAGTTCTTAATTTAGTATTAGAGAAGTTAGCGTGCATACCAGAACCATTCCAGTCGCCTTTTACAGGCTTACAGTGCCAGTTAATTACTACACCATACTTTTCTGCTGTTCTTTCTAATAAATATCTTGATACCCAAATTTGGTCACCTGCATCTGCTGCACCTTTTGAGAAAATTTGGTATTCCCACTGACCAGCCATCACCTCTGCATTAATACCTTCTACATTCAAACCTGCATCTAAGCAAATGTCTAAATGCTCTTCGATAATTTCTCTACCAAACGCATTTCTAGCACCTACAGAACAGTAGTATGGACCTTGTGGTGCAGGGTAGCCATCCTTAGGGAAACCTAAAGGCTTATCTGTTTCTGGATCCCAAAGCGTATATTCTTGCTCAAAACCAAACCAGAAATCATTATCATCATCATCAATAGTTGCTCTTCCATTTGAAGGGTGTGCTTTACCTGATGCATCCAAAACTTCACACATTACCAAATATCCATTTTTTCTATCTGGATCTGGGCAAGTAAATACGGGCTTCAATAAGCAATCCGAAGAACCACCCGGAGCTTGCTGTGTAGAAGAACCATCAAAAGACCACATCGGACAGTCTCTTACATCTAATTTACCTTTTACTTTGGAAGAATCAATAACTTTCGTCTTACTTCTCATTGATTGCATTGGCTGATAACCATCTAGCCAAATGTACTCAAGCTTTAACTTAGCCATTTTTAAAGTTGTTTAAAGTGTTAAATAAAACCTAATTAATATAATATTATATCTATTTATAAACCTGTGTTTTTCAAAGGCGCAAATCTATGAAATTTTTCTATTATACAGTATATTAATTAATATAATTGAAACGAGTACACCCTATACTTTTTCCTCAATCCTTAAAAACCATATACAAATGCTAATACAAATGAAGTCAAGGTACTACCTGCTTCTCCATCAGAATCAATGAATAAGTCTTCTGATAAACTATCAAATCTAAGTTCAGGAATAATCGTTAAGTTACCTACGGAATAATTTGCACTTAAAGTAAAGTCAGAAGCATTCGTATCTCTTACGTTAGAACCGAAAACATAATTACCGTCTTTATCTTGGAAGAATTCATATCTCGCACCGATCTTCAATTGGTCGCTCGCTGCTACTTGTGCATATAATGTCGCTCCTGAAAAACCTGTTTCATCTCCTGCATCTGTTATAGTTGCATTAATGCCTAGATATAATTTATCTGAAACATCCACTCCTCCCGTTAAATCAAACTGAGAATAGTTATCACCAAATAAACCGTTCAAATAAAATCCACCATAACCTAATTGCGCACCGAAGAAATAATCACCTGTTGGATTAAACTCTGTAATATCTGTAGGATTCAATACTGCAGCCATTATACTAAAACCACTTTCCGTTGCTATATCCAACTTTAAACCTGTATGAGAAAATGGTCCATAAGAGAACGCATAGGAAGTAGAATAATTAAAATTACCAGTTGGTGAGATCACCTCATAACCTAAAAAAGTATTAAAATTACCCATTGTGATTGTCGCATTATCACTTACATTCCAATAAGCATACAATTGATTGACAACATCACCTGTAGAAGAATATAATCCGTTAGTTGGAGAAGAGGCAAATACTGCGTCAGAACCTCTAGGCCCAAATACTAAATCTACTACTACGCCACCTTTATCTCCTTCATAGGCACCTATTAAATTCGCCATCCCTAAAGAAAATCCTGGTAAATTTGCAAAAGAAGAAGCTGGTGCTAATGTACCTCCATCTGAACCATCATTACTACCACCACTTAGGTTAGTTCTAAAATAAGTATCTGCCGAACCTGAAATAGATAAACCTGTTGAGGTAGTTTCTTCCTCTTCTGTTTCGGTCTCTATCAAATCTTCTACTAAACTAATGACTTTATCTACTGTGCTTTCTTGTGCGAAAGTTGCGTTGCTGATAAATATAGATAATAATACTAAGGTTAATTTTTGTAATGATATTTTCATTTTATATTTTTTTTTGTTGTAAAACTAATTGACTTATGAATACAGTAGTAAGCGCATCAAAAGACAATTGAATAGATACGATCCTGGTCATTATAAACCAGATAAATTATTTCGATATGTCAAATTGGAATTTGTCCCGCAGAGTCCCTCTTTAGAGGAACTCTGCTTGACAACTCAACTTAATCAACTATTTCTGACTAAAAAATTATATTTTGTAAGCCTGCATCTCATGCTCTGCAATATCTAAACCTCTTGCCTCTTCCTCTTCATCTACTCGAATACCAACTGTCGCTTTCAATATGAAGAATACAATAAAAGCAAAGGCAAACGTAAATACACCGATAGCGGCGATACCCGTTAATTGGGTTACGAGCTGCTCGCCACCTGCTTTGTCTCCCCAGATAGCTACTGCTAAAGTTCCGAATATACCGCAAACTAAGTGTACAGAAGTAGCACCCACGGGATCATCTAATTTCATTTTATCAAAAAATACTACTGATAGTGGAATAATTGCTCCTGCTATTAATCCGATCATAATAGAATCTCCCGGAGACATTAAATCTGCACCTGCAGTAATACCTACCAAACCTCCTAAAATACCATTCAATACCATTGATAAATCATAGTACTTAAACATGACAAACGATACAACAAATGCACCTATAGCTCCAGCCGCAGCTGCCAAAGAAGTCGTAACAAATACTAATGATACCAAACCGGGATCAGCAGATAATACGGAACCACCATTAAAACCAAACCAGCCGAACCAAAGTAAGAATACACCGACAGCTGCTAAAGGCATACTGTGCCCTGGAATTGGCTTGATGCCATTTCTAGTGTACTTTCCAGCTCGTGGGCCTAATAATATGATACCTGCTAATGCGCCCCATCCACCTACAGAATGAACTAAAGTAGAGCCTGCAAAATCATAAAATCCCATTGCATCTAACCAACCTGCACCCCACTTCCACATACCAGTAATAGGATAAGAAATAGTTACAAATAATACACAGAAGATCAAGAACGGACCGAGCTTAATTCTTTCTGCTACTGCCCCAGAAACAATGGTACAACAAGTAGCGGCAAACATTGCCTGAAAAATAAAATCTGTCCAATAGGTATAATTCCCTTCATAATATTCTATTAATCCAGCAGCGCCTTCTGGCATCGTTAATCCAAATCCTGCAAAACCGAAGTACCCGCCTGGATCACCTCCCGGATACATTAAATTAAATCCGACTGCGTAGTAGGATAACAAACCGATCGCAACGATCATACAATTTTTGAAAATAATATTCACTACGTTTTTCTGTTGAACAAAACCAGATTCTAAAGCGGCGAATCCAAGGTGCATAATAAAAACGAGTGCTGTGGACACTAACATCCAGGTATTATTGGCCGTAAATATGCCGTTATTTGCTACCTCTAATGCTTGTGTTGCTGTATCTAAAGCTTGAGCTTGCATAATGTTTTTTTTAAATCAAGTAAATTTATAATTACTTAGTAGTAGACATAGAAGTGGCTGATCAACATCTTGAAAAATTAGATGAATCATAAAGATTGCAATCAGTAAAATTCTAAGCTATTTAGTTGCTGAGACTAGTAATTACTAGATAAAATATTGTTTTAGAAACAAGTAGGGTGATTGTTATAATGGTTAATTAGATGGCCTCATTTCCAGTTTCCCCTGTTCTAATTCTAACCGCTGAATCAACGGAAAAGACCGTTATCTTACCATCCCCTACTTTGCCTGTTCGACCAGAACTAACAATAGTTTCAACTATTTCTTTGGCTTTAGCATCTGTGGTTAAAATATCTATTTGTAGCCGTGCAATGTAGTCTGCATCGTAGACGCTACCTCGATATACTCTCTTTTCTTGTTGTAAGCCAAAACCCTTTACATCCTTCATCGTGAAGAAGGTCACGCCTATATCGGCTAAGGCGTCTCTGACCGCGTCAAATTTCGAAAGTCGAATAACTGCTTCGATTTTTTTCATGATTTAATTTTTTAGTCAGTTTTGAATATTCCAAATAAGTAGATTGTTTTTCAGAATCTTATTTGGCTTAATAAAGCTACTTATTATATAAAAACAATGAATTCGGTTGTTTTTATCATAAGTACATCGCAAAGATAAACCATGCTAAAAGACTATCAAAATCACCTAATATACAGGACATTTAAATATAAAAATTGCCGTTTTTTATTGCCAAACGAAAATTCGCAAAGAACTATTCTACCAAATTTTAATTACTTATTTTCTATTTCACCCTTTTTTCTATGGTATCATTTTTAGGGAATTTTTTTGAAAAAAAATTATTTTTTCACCAAAAGGAACGCTAATTTTAGCTTAAATCTAACGCAATACTCTATTTAGAGCAGAGAATAGAGAGGCGAGAATAGAGATGTAGTCCGTTTAAAATTCGAAAATCCTAAATACTCTTAAACGAAATACATCTCGCTTCTCTACGCTCTACTCTCTGTTCTAATGTATAACACGCTATTTTCTTATGTATACCAATATCCTAAAGCTAGGCACAGCTTATCGACAGTTGTCTAAGCTATTCCTTCTACTATTAACCATCTTTACCTCCTATCACCCCCTAGTAGGTCAAGGAAATGATAATTCGATACCTTTCGACTTAGAACAGCAACTTGAGCAATATCTGGAGCAAACAGAATTAGAATCCACCGATTTTGATTTTAATACCATATTAGAGCAGTTACATTACTATTTAAAACATCCACTCGACCTTAATAGGGCAACACCCACAGAATTATCTGCTCTTGGATTTTTAACTCCTGTCCAAATTAGTAACCTACAAGTCTATATTTATAAAATCGGTCCACTCCTTAGTATTTATGAATTACAGGCGGTGCCTTCTTTTGATAAACAAACTATTCAATTGATACTACCTTATGTATGTATTAAAAAAGGCTTAGATGATGGTACGATCAATTGGACTTCCCTCTTAAAAGAAAGTAGGTCGACACTTTATGTCCGTTGGAATAGAATACTAGAAACAAAGAAAGGCTATCAAAGTAGTCCTGAAAAAGTAAAATCTTATAGGGGCGATCCCAACCATCTATACTTTAGATATATTAGAAGTTATCAAAATAAATTCAGCTTTGGTTTCACCGCAGAGAAAGATGCAGGAGAACGTCTATCATTATCCAAAAAAGGAGTTGATTTCTACTCTGCCCATATGCTCTTAAAAGATTGGAATCGAACCATTTCAAGGATTGTTATCGGTGATTTTAATGCTAGGTTTGGACAAGGCTTAATTTTGAATGCGGGTTATGCTGCAAATAAAGGGGCGAGCATCGCATCCATCAAAAGAAATGGCGCACCCCTAAATCGTTATACGGCGGTAAATGAAGCAAGCTTTTTTAGAGGATTAGGGGGTAGTATTAATTTGAGTCCAGCATTCCAATTAACAGCATTCTATTCTCGAAGGAAACGGGATGGCAGAATAGTTATCACACAAGACAGTCTTGCGAGTAGTCGATCTATTGGCAGTTTGCCCATATCAGGTTTACACAGAACCGCCTCCGAAATTGATGCTAAAAACCAATTACTTGTTCAAAATATAGGAGTACAACTCAAAGGAACAAACCGACATGGATACATCAGCTTAAATGGTTTATACACTCAATTAAGTATTCCAATAGCTCCATCGACTAAAAGCTATCGGCAGTTTAGATTTGCAGGTCAACAACAATGGAATCTAAGCCTAGATTATGGCTACTCTTGGAGAAGCATTCATTTTTTCGGAGAGTCAGCAATGGATCAAAACGGACAGTTGGCAAGTGTGAACGGCTTGATGTGGAGTCTACATCCATCCATAGACTTGGCATTCTATAGTAGATTGCTACCCAAAAAATATCAAGCTTTATTTGGACAGGCATTTGCAGAATCTAGTGGTACTAATAATGAAAACGGCATTTATACCCACTTATCTATACACCCAAATAGGTACTGGTTAATGGAATTCTATATGGATGTATGGAAACATCCTTGGCTTCGTTTTCAGATAGATGCGCCTTCAACGGGTGCAGAATTTTTCAGTAAAATTATCTATACCCAACGAAAAAAACTGGTCGCTTATTTCCAATTCAAAAGAGAGCGAAAACAACAATCTTATGCGCAATATACTAGCCAACAAAAAGCATTGTATGATAAATATAAAACTACTTGTCGGTTACATCTAAATTATAAAATAACCCCAGCCATCGAATTGCGTTCCCGTATAGAGGTATCCAATTTTCATTTGCAATCCCCTATTGCTTCTTCCGTATTTTACGATCAAGATTGGCGTACTTTGGCTGATACTAAAAAGAATGGGGTATTGATTTATCAAGATGTAATATACAAGCCCATAGAGTCTCCTATTAGCTTCACTACTAGATTTGCTATTTTTAATATTGACCATTATGATGCTCGCATTTACGCTTATGAAAATGATGTACTCTACCAGTTTTCTATTCCTGCGTATTATAATAAAGGCACTAGATTTTATTTTAATGTAAAGTATCAACTACATCGTCTTACGCTGGAAGCCCGCTATGCGCAGACCTACTGGGTAAATCAGGAAACGATTGGTAGCGGTACAGAGGCTATTGATGGGCCTACGCGTACAGGCCTGAAGATTCAGTTGCGATATCAATTTTAACGTAGCTTCCCGTAGCTCAAGCATCCTACTTGATTAACGTAGCTTACCGTAGCTCAAGCATCCTGCTTGAGTAAAATAGCTTACCGTAGCTCAAGCATCCTGCTTGAGTAACGTAGCTTACCGTAGCTCAAGCATCCTGCTTGAGTATTTTTCTCAAGCTAGAAGCTTGAGCTACGTGAGTTTCTCTCTCAAGCTAGATACTTGAGCTACGTGAGTTTCTCTCTCAAGCAAGATGCTTGAGCTACGAGATTATTTTTTTCTCAAGCTAGATGCTTGAGCTACGGATTCAGTATATTTGCCCCATCAACTTTTAAGAAAAAACATGAAGAAGAAAATACTTTTAGGATTATTGGTCGTGCTAGTGCTCATTCAATTTATCCGAATTGATAAAACAAATCCAGAAAGCATACCTGCAAAGGACTTTATAGCAGTAGAAAATCCGCCAGCCAATATTGCTGCCATAATGAAAAGTGCCTGCTATGATTGCCACTCCCATCATACTACCTACCCTTGGTATACCAACGTAGCCCCTATTTCCTTAATGATCAGAAGTCATATTAGAGGCGGTAGACAACAGGTCAATTTTTCTACTTGGGCAGATTATGATGCTAAAAAGAGAAGCCATAAGATCCAAGAAATGATTGAATCCATTGAGACTAGCTATATGCCTATGAAAAGCTATACTTGGCTACATCCAGAAGCGAAATTGACAACGGATGATCGAAAGATGTTGGTGGATTGGTTGGGTAGTAAATGATATACTTAATTGTGAATGGAAAATTGAGAATTGAGAATGCCTATAAAACGTTGACAATCAAGAGTCAATTTTAGCAATATTAGGGCGAACGAAAAGTCATTCATATAATATGTAAAGCGTTGAAAGAGTATAAAAGCGAAGCCTTAAAGAATAGGAGGCACAAGGCACAGCCTTGTGTTTACTATCTGGAAGGCTTTGCCTTTATAAATTATAACTCTCTTATATATTCCCTCTGTTATATATTACGATTTTTACTTTTCGTTCGCCCTAAAACGATTATTCCTTTTTGACACACTTTATTAAACAGTCTCAACTACGAAGTAGTTAAACACGAATAACCTCGGATGAAATCCGAGGAGACTAAAAAGGCAACTCCTCCACATCCACATTCCCCCCCGTCAAAATAATCCCAATCTTTTTTCCCCGAAATCGCTCAGGCTGCTGAAGCACCGCCGCCAAAGGCACGGCACAAGAAGGTTCAATAATAATCTTCATACGTTCCCATATAAGTCGCATCGCCTTTACTATTTCTTCTTCCGAAACAGTAATAATATCATCTACGTTTTTCAAAATAATCTCCAAAGTGTATTCACCTAGATTCGTGCGCAAGCCATCCGCAATCGTATCAATACGAGTATTGTATTGCATCGTACCACTTTTAAAAGAACGGTAAGCGTCATTGGCTACCTCTGGTTCTGCTCCAATTATTTGTGCATTGGGTAACAAAGCACGCGTACTAATGGACGTACCACTCATCAAGCCCCCGCCACCAACTGGTGCCATAACTACATCAAGTAAACCGACTTCTTCAATTAATTCTTTGGCGCAAGTAGCCTGTCCAGCAATCACATCATAATTATTGTAAGGGTGTAAAAAGGTAGCACCTGTTTTTTCGACTACTTCATTTAGGGTGGTTTCTCTGGCCTCTAAGGTAGGTTCGCAAGTAATGATTTCTGCGCCATAACCTTCTGTTGCCGCTCGCTTGATACTTGGCGCATTGGAAGGCATTACGATATACGCTTTGGTTCCATAATTCTTTGCGGACAAAGCGACGGCTTGTGCATGATTACCTGAAGAGTGCGTAGCAACACCCTTTGCTAATTCTTCTGGACTCAATGCCATCGTTGCACTAGCAGCCCCTCGCATTTTGAATGCACCAACTTTTTGAAAATTTTCACATTTAAAAAAAATAGTAGCGCCGCTTATTTGATTGATACTACTCGAACTTAAGACAGGGGTTTTATTAATGTAAGGTGTAATTTCCTCGTGTACTCTTTTTATATCCTCGAAGGTTGGAATGGTTGTTAATTTCATCGTTGTTGTTTGAATTGTAGCACAGAATTCATTCTGTAATACTATCGAGCGCAGCGCAGATAATATATAAGCTATCTACGTTGCAATGGATAAATGTCCAGAATAAATTCTGGGCTACCAAATTTTCAAAAAAATATATATCACAATTTTGACTTTTCGCTTAACATGATGTTTATTTATCTACGCTGCGCTCGATAGTTGTCCAGAATAAATTCTGGGTTACAGTATCTGCCCTAAACCAAAGCCTAGCACAAATACCAGCGTACTAATAGCCATTTGTTTCAAATATGGATCAAGTGCTGCTGCGGTAGTGTGAATTTTCACAGCACGCGCATTAATAAATAAGAAAGGGACAGCAAACATAAAAAGGTATTGGATTAGTCCTTTTCCTGTTTGTAAACAGTAAATAATCGCTAATAGAATAGCACCACCGAGTAATATCCAGTGATACCAAACCGCCTTTTTTCGACCTAAGCGAACAGGTATCGAATACTTCCCTGCTAATTTATCCGACTCAATATCTCGAATATTATTGACATTTAAGACGCCTATGGTTAAAAAACCTAGTGCAGTAGCAGGTAAAAAGTGATTCCAATACATTTCATGCGCATGTAAATAATAGGTTCCTATAGTAGCCACCCATCCAAAGAAGATTAAGACCATTAAATCACCCAACCCTTTGTAGCCATATGGTATGCTTCCGCTGGTATAGGTAATAGCTGCTGCGATGGAAAAAATACCTATGGTTAAAAAGATTAAAAAATCTTGACGGGACTGTATGGCATAAACAATCAAACTCAATCCAGAGAATAGGGAACAGGCAGCTAATATATACATCGATTTTTTCATCGCTGTAGCACTAATCACCCCTGATTGGACTGCCCTACTCGGTCCACTGCGCTCTACACTATCAGCGCCATGAATAGAATCTCCGTAATCATTCGATAAATTTGATAATATTTGTAGAAAAATAGCGGTAAGGCCAGCCAATAAAAAGACCTTCCAATCGAAGGTATGATCTGCTGCTGCCAAAAAGCTACCCATACCAATACTCGCTACAGCAAGTGGTAGGGTTCTTAAACGAATTGCAGATATCCAATGTTTTAATGCCATGTATGTTTGTCTGTAACACGGAATTTATTCCGTAAGTAGTAACACGGAATTTATTCCGTAAGTAGTAACACGGAATTTATTCCGTACCCCGTAACACGGAATTTATTCCGTACAAAATCCTCCAAAAATAATAAACATGAATAAACTCCTTTGGTTCTCACTATTTTTTTTCTCTTTTCTTTTGATTGCCTGTCAATTAGATACGGAAACAGAAGGAAACTACGGAGCGAATGGCTTAGATTATGATACCGAGACCTATAAATGGGGCTATATGAATCAAGAAGGTGAAGCAGTTATTGAAGGTCGTTTTGATGATTGCCAAGATTTTAAAGAAGGATTAGCAGCCGTCAGAATCAAAGATCAATGGGGCTATATTGACAAGGAAGGAACTATTAAAATTGACTTGCAATACAAAGCAGCTTGGTCTTTTAAAAATGGGCTAGCGCGCGTAAGTACTTGGGATAACAAAATGGGGATCATTGACAAAAATGGAGCGTGGGTACTTCCAGCTAATTGGACAGAGATTAAAGATTTTTCGGAAGGAGTGGGTATCTATAAAGATACGACTACTTATGGTTATATTGATAAAACGGGGACTATCATAACGTCTACCATTTACCAATCTGCCTGGGCCTTTAAAAATGGTTTAGCTAAAGTGAAGAAAAATGGAAAGTATGGATTTATTGATCTAAAAGGACAGTCCGTAATTACGCCAAAATATGACCAACTAGGTGAATTTAAAGAAGGGATTGTTCGGGCAAAACTAGAAGGTAAAGTTGGTTTTTTAAAAAAAGATAAGACTTGGCAAATCCCTGCTTCTTTTAAAAAATGCTCGGACTTTCAAAACAAACTTGCCGCCGCTACAGTAGATGGCTTATATGGATTGATCGACTCAAAAGGGGAATGGATTGTGTCGCCGAAATATGAACAAATTCTGCCTATAAAAGAGAAACGCTGGGCCGCCTACAAAGATGGAAAATTTGCTTTGATGCAAGAAGATGGCACATTACTTACGCCTTTTAAATATGACCAATTAAATTATTTTGCTGATAAGATGGCGGTTTATAGTATTGGATTTTATTATGGATTTTTGGATAGAGAGGGTAAGGAACTAACAGATGCTAAATATGGTTTAGCATGGGATAGTAAGGAGGGCATGGCAAGGGCCATTAATCAAAGTGGTTATAGATTTTTAAATTCAGAAGGAAAGGAGGTCATTTCTTCTATATACGGGGATGCTCGAGATTTTTCGGAAGGTCTGGCTCGTGTACAGTTGTATTATTAAGGTTTTTACTAGAATAGAGAGCAGAGAATAGAGACGTATTTCGGATAAAAATGGATAGCATTTGTTGTTTTTAAATAAAATACATCCCTCTTGACAATTCTGGTGTCCTAGGATCGTCGAGGTTACAAACCTCGACGATCTGTAAGATTGCATTTCTTGACAAGTTTATCCAAAGACTAAAAGTAGTTGACACTTTTAACTTCAAACTCAACTTCAACTTCAAATTCAACTTCAAATTATGACGTTGACCTCAAAACAGGCTGTCAACATCTCGTTTTGAGGTTGAAGTTGAGATTGAAGTTGATTTTTTTAAAAAACAACTGTCAACCATCTGGATAAACTTGTCCATTTCTTCTAACATATTTGGACACCTCTGGTGTCTTGTTTTGCAAATCAACACAAATTTATGAAAGCATTAATTTTAGAAAATATACAGATCGATTTCTTTCCAGGAGGAGCTATGGAAATTGCGGGTAGTGAGCAATTAGTCCCTGTATGGAATCAGTTAATCAACGATCACGAGTTGGTCATTGCGGCATTGGAATGGCATCCTGCCAATCACGTAAGTTTTGCAGCGACCCATCCTTGGCGTAGATTTGGACAAGTCATAGAGGTGGAAGGTTTATCGGTGGAACTATTTGCGATTCATTGTGTTCAGAATACTTTTGGGGCGTTGATTCCAAATACGGTTCAAAAAGAAAAAATAGCAGAGACTATTTATAAGGGAACGCAGGAATCTTTTGAT
>CAKZUM010000686.1 GCA_937921525.1 uncultured Saprospiraceae bacterium | reverse complement strand
AGTCCTCTTATTGCTATCGTCTTATCAGACAAATGTATTAATCCAGAAACCTCGTCTTTGGTTATACTCAACGATACTTTTGAATCAGATTCGTTTTCAATGAAGCCCATATAATGTAAATCCAACAATGGAATGGAACCTACTGGATGTTGATGATCTACTGCTCTAAAATCAGGTGTAAATAATGTTCTTTTCTTTAAGATTAAAGGCAATACTCCGCCTGTTTCATCTGGTAAATTAATTACAAGATCTTTTGGCTGTGTTGCTATTAATTCTTCTACAACTGCTTTTTCTAAGAGTAAAATAGTTCCTCCTGTAGGATTATCTAATATACTTCGCCTAGAAATGGAAGTATCCCTTTTAAATAAATTAGTCGCCGTTTGTGCTTTTAGTTCTGAAGAAATATGGAGACCAAATATTCCTAAAAATAATATTAAAATTATTTTAAAATATTGCATTGGTGTTGTGCTTATTCTAGGAGGGGAATGAGTGATAAATTACGAGGGATATGGAAGTAAGTATTTCTATTTATTTGGTTTTACTTATCGTTGTACTTGAACATAACCACTTGTTGGTTGTCGACCTTCGCCAACTGAAACCATATAAAAATAGGTTCCGTCTGGAAGATTTCTTCCTTTCCATGTTCCGTCCCATCCATCTTCATTTCGGTATCCTCTTTTACTGTAAACTTCATTTCCTCTACTATTAAAAATATACACTTCACTTTCTTCAAAATTCTCAATACCTAGTATTTTAAAGTAGTCATTAATGCCGTCACCATTAGGAGAGAATCCTGAAAAGACCGTTAATTCTTCGCACAAAATATCTACCTTCACCGTTGCCACTCCTTTACCTTTGTGGTTTGCTATGAAATATTGGAAACTGTCTTGCACACCACACACCTCGTAAGGAGGCGTATAGATAATTTGAACATCATCATGCGCTACATCAATTGTTCCATCCATCTGTTGTATTGGTGGCACACCAAATTCTAATATATCACCATTGATTACATCATTATCTCTTACTTGGATAATAGAATTGTTATTCATCATTACGGTTACGAAATCATCTCTTAGATTTGGATTGTGGCTCTCCTCTATTCTTATTTCTAATTCAAGTGTTCTGCAATTATCTTCTTGGTCGCAAACAAATAAACAATATACATCTGTTCCATCTGTATTAGCCAATACCGACATACAATGTGTTTGATTATCAATACGAATTTCTGAATGTTGCCCTTCGACCTCTGTACAATTTTCTATAAAATCATCTGCTGCAATCAAATGATCTAAACACCATAGAGTATCAGACGCAGTCACTAGCAGTCGATCAATTTGTTGGTCAACTCTTTCTTCTGCACTCACTACAGGTTCTGCACAAATTACTTTTACCGCTATTCTATCTTCACATTTTGTGTAGTGATTAGTCGCTCTTATCTGATGTGTTCCTTCTGGCAATAACAAACTCGCAGCTGCTGCACTTACTTTTTTATTAAGCCCCATTAATATAGACAAATCAGATGTCAGATTTTTAATCTTAATAGCTCCATAAGATTGTTCAGAATCGCCTCCTGAGATGGTATTCATCTTTTCATCAATGGACCATTCACCTTTAGCATCCCACTTCCCAAGTAATTCTATTAACTCGTTCGTATTGCTAAAAGTACCACTATGAGAAACTCCTTCTACTGTCCAATCTGCCACTTCAAAATCACCTTCTTTTTCTAATTTCAATAAAGAAGAATAAGTGTAAAAGAAACTGGTTTCTCCCGTTTCACATCTGTCTATATCTTCTGTGCTTATTTCATTGATTTCAAAATCATATACTTTGGCATTGTTATAAGGTACACCTGTACAGAAATTCGCTAGTTCCTCACAATTTTCTATCATTAGAACAATTTCTGTTTCTTCCCATAATTCTTTTTTGGATGCACAGTCTGACAGATCTTCTGTTTCACACTGAAGTTCCTTTGGACCGTTAATAGTAGTTGTATTTTTCACACCAATTAGATTGGCACCTGTGTTAGGATCACTACTATTAAAGCTAGTATTATTATTAAGTGCTTTAATGCCTGGATTCTTTTTTTCATCTACTATGTCAAAGCAAATAATTCCTACTTCAACTGCCTCTTTATGTACTTTAGGACAACTGAAATCATTTGACACCAAAGTCATCGTTAGATTAAAAAAGCCCGGTGCGGAGGTAGCATCGTAGGTTTGTATATCCCAAGCAGAGGCAACATCTTGAATGCACTGACTACTACCGTCAAATTGTTTTGATGTATATTCTAAAAAAGATAAAGCCTCCTTATTGTATTTCAGAAAAATAGAAGAAGTGCCGATACTTAGTTCTTTATTAACTGATTGGAGCTGAATGGAGACACAATAATTTTGAGTAGCGCAATCTAATTGCCCATCTAAAATCAAATCTATCTCTTCAGCAGTTGCAGGCACTAATAAATTAAAACTACAGAGCAGTAGCAGTAAAGTATTGCGAACCATTTGATAGCATTTTTTCAAAATGTAATTGTTTTTGAGAGGAATGATGTTTTAGTATTTGTTTAAAATGTGGGAGACTTTTGGAGGGTCGGAGGGGTTGGATAAAAAAGGAGGAATCGAGAGGTCAGAAAAAAGAAAGAGTAGAGATTTGAATAGGAAGGGTTATCGAAAAAATTAATTCTTATCTTTCTACATCAAAAATAAGGCAAAAATCATGCTCAAAAAAACAAACATTTTCTTAAAATTAATGGAATTACAAACACTTTAAATATAAACTATCTATTATCTGTTTTTTATGATTTTATAAGCTTTTGTTTATCAATTTTAAACCAAGTTTTTTCTTCTAAAGAAGAAAAATTAAAGTATCAAAATAAGATCAAATTTTATTTATTTAATTTGAAATTCGAGAAATAATATAAGCCCTTTATCGTATTTAATCCTTGTCACTAGCAGATTATTTTTTTAGTTTAAGTAAAAAAATGAACTCCTTCTTTACTAAGATTAGATTTTTTTCACCTAAAAAAAGAACAGTCTATGATTCTTTTATAATAAAAAAGAAATTTTAGAATTATCTGTGACAATTTTCAACAAAAAAAGAGCAACTCCTAGCATGTGGAGCTACTCTTTAAAGATATCTAAATAGATTCCATCATTTCTATAACGGAACCAATAAAGAAGAGGATAAGAGGGGGCATTAAAATTACTAATGCTGTACCATAATTTTTTCAGTAGTCACGAGTTCTCCTTGTACTACAATTGTTAAGTGGTACAATCCACTAGATAATATATTCGTTTGTATCTGTATAGGACTCGCATCAATTACCTCTAAATCTAGCATCTTGACAACTTGTCCCATTTGATTACTTAAGTATGCTTGACCAGCTTGGCCAGCTAAAGCGGATAAGTCAACCATCAAAACATCGCTTACTGGATTAGGATAAAAATTAATATCAGTACCTTTCGCTTGCTTGAAATTAGTTGCCTGCGTAGGCTCATCTATTAATTTGTTTCCTGTCTGTATATAGGTCTTGTCCATTTGCTTTGTCGTACTTAGTGTGGTATTGCTTGTAGCAATTTTATTTCGACTATCTGCAGCACTTTCCAAGTTACCATCTGGACAAAATACATCTTTCACAATACAATTACTTTCTACCCAAACTGTACAACCTAGTCTTCTAGAACATCTTACAAAGTAAGTAGTCTCTGTGATTGGCCCTGGATCATAAGTCGGTCCTGTTGCACCTGGTATTTGATCTTCGACCTCACTAGGACAGTCTACTGTAGATGCCAGCCATAAGTATTCAATGTCTCTTGATTCCGCTCCACCAGCAGCAGCAATCTCACTAGTAATTACTGTCGGATTGTAAGTACCACAGAACGATTCCTCTCCAGCTATTCTACCTCCATTTGTAATATTGCCAGCACACGTTAATGGTGCAGTCGGTATGATCTCTTCAAGGATTGTCACTTTTGTTTCTTCTGTACAAAGTAAGCCCCACCTATTATTGTAACAATTAATTCTTACGGTATAATCACCAGCAGGTAAGTTTTCGATAATTTCTGTTGCTTCGCAATTATTCATACATTGGAAAACTACTTCAAAAGAGCTGTTCATAATTTGTACAATCTCTACTGGTGCATCCAAACCTGATATAATGATGTTTCCATCTTCTTCATAGACATTCATTTCGGGACATTCAACAACTACAATCTCGTCATTATCTAAAATAGTAATCATTCCTTGTTCATCTGCTATTACCGCATTAGAAGCGTTACTTAAGTTTACGAAGAGTACCTCTGTCTCCTCTGCTGTAAAATCATCTAGTATTTTAAAAGATGCCTGTGTACAGATTTGTCCAACTGGAATAATCGCCACATCTTCTGTTTGTAAATAATCAACTCCTGCTATAGCTGTACCATCTGCTGTAATACAATCTACTGTTACTGCTTGGATCGCTGGTTGATCTAAACAAATTTGTAAGTGTGCATATCCTTCATTTTCATTAACCGTAACATCTGTAATCGTTAATGAAGGTAGCTCTACTGGTTGTACTACAATTGCTTCATCATTATCTAAGATTGTTACTGTTCCGAAAGCGTCTGCAAGGATAGCATTTGTTGGATCACTTAATTCAATAGCAAATACCTCATCGCTTTCATCTTCCCTATCATCAATGATTGATAACTCAATTTCTGTACAATTCATGCCTGCTGGGATAGTAGCAATACCTGCCGCCTCTTGGTAATCACTTCCTGCATCAGCCGTTTCATTAAGCGTACTAAATGCAACAGTAATCGGTAAAGTAGAAATCGCATCTGAACAAATAGTCAATATAGTAATTTGCTCATCCTCAAATACGGCCACATCATCAATCGCCAACTTCGGATCTGGAATTATTACTACTGGCGCATCTGTATCTAAGATGGTTACAGTACCTTCTCCATCAGCTATAACTGCATTGTAAGGTGTAGATAAAGTAACCACAAAAACTTCTTCTTCTTCTTCTACTTCATTATCTATTATATCAAAATTTACTGTTGCACACTGTTCGCCTTCTACAATAAAAGCATAACTAGCTTGTCCTTTATAGTCTCGATTCTTAATAGCTGAATCATCAGAAGTCGTATATCTAACATATACAAATTCAGTCGTTGGCTGGTCTAAACAAATATCTAGTGTAGCGATGCCTTCTTCTTCGTTTACGACCACATCACTAATACTCAATGTTGACTCATTACATTCTACTCTGTTTACAGTAATAGAATTTGATAAGCTAAAACATCCTTGTAAATCTGTGATTGGTGCACCTTCTGCCGCACCTGTCAAAGAACCATCATGGCTCAAGTACCATATTAAACAAGCTCCAGTTCCTGCGCCATCAAAGTCAACATCAGAAGGGCTATTAGGTAAACCTAAAATTGTTGTTGCCTCCGCATCTGTTACGACCCATTGTGTATAAGCACCAGCATTGCCACTTGTTCTAATTGCACCCGCTGTTATATTATCTGCTTCTCCATTTCCTACACAAAACTCAAATGGACCTCCTGACAAGACTGCTGCACTAGGGCCACTATCATCGCCTTCTACCTGCACGCTTGCTTCTACTTCACAGCCATCTGTAGTGATAGCGACTAATTCATAAGTACCAGTGGTAGATACAGATGGTGCAGCTTCAGTAGCGTTAAATCCATTTGGACCTGACCATTTGTAGGTTGCTAAACTGGCACCTGATGTCTGCAATATTACACTTGTATTAGCACAATCAATTAGACCATTTGCACTTACTATTATTTCACTATTATCCATACTAACAACCACTTCATCAGTTGCTGTACAGCCATTACAGTCTGTAGCAGTTACGCTATAAGTACCTGCCTCTGTAGCCTGAATAGAAGCATCCGTACTTCCATTAGACCACTCATAAGTAGTAGCAGTATTGGTTGTATTAGTTGCAGTACCACAAGCTCCATATACTTTAATATCATCTAAATCCCATGCAGAAACTTTCGCTCTATTTCCAACTAATTCATAAGCTAATAATTCAAAAGTATAAACTGCCTTTGAAGAAGTTATGAATGCTGTTTCATTATTAAAATCAAATTCTTCAACACTCCACGACTGAGTAGTAGATAGGTCTATTTTTTTATAAATCTCCTGTCCATTTTTTGATACTCTAATACCATATTTAGTTGGGTAGTTATTATATCCAGTTCTAGCTTGATAGCCAGTTGCAGACCAAAAGTATTTCTTTGGAGCTAATTCTGAAAATTGTAATTTAGTAATACCTGAAATACCTGTCGATGGATCAATCGTTATATCAAAACGAACTGCTTGTGGATGATCATTTTTAAAAGAATCAATATTCGGCATACCTACACATACTGCATCCCCCGCCTCTCCTGTAGACGCATCATTTGTACAAGAGTGTTTTGCATCATTTCCTGTAACATATAAACCTTTCACGGAAACATCTGCACAAGAAAGTATATTTTCTACTGCATTTAATTCTGAAAAATCAAAGTTAGAATTATCTCCACTAAAAGACTTACAGTTATTCATATCCCAATTCGCAATCATCTTACTTTCTGACAATGTACTTGTACCTCTTGTACCTGTACAAGAAGCACCACCACTTGCTACTGCTACTAAATCAATACTATTACCAGCACATATTTTTTGATCTCCCCCTGCATCAACCTCTAAATTACAAGGCTGATCTGCTGTAGGCTGATCCGCTGTAGACTGATCTGCTGTAGACTGATCTGCTGTAGACTGATCTGCTGGGCAGGTTGCTTTTTCAATTATAATATCTCCATTATTTTTTCTACAATTATTCCCGTCAATTACTGTTAGGTTTTTATACACACCCGATGCTAGGCCAGTAATATAATTATCTTTATTCTCGTGATAAGG
>CAKZUM010000685.1 GCA_937921525.1 uncultured Saprospiraceae bacterium | reverse complement strand
TTCTAAATCCCCCAGGCAGGAAACTGAGCAAGGGTAGGAGGTTGAGCAGTGCGATTGGTTCTGCCTTTTTTTATTTTAGAAAAGGCAGCTAGTCCATAACCAAAAAAGCCTGAGGAATATTCCTTAGGCTTTTTTTATTGGTGTTAATAGCTTCGACTAACTTGTGTATTTTATAATCCCTCGTTATTAAAGCAAAAATCCCTTGTAATCTTATAGATTACAAGGGATTTACGTTAAGTTTTTTTTCTTAATATAGAAATAAACTTATGCGAATATAGGCGTTATGACCTATACTGCATGTATTAAGACATCCTTTTGTTTAAGAATGAATTGTTTGGTTTGCTATTTATAAGAAATGTAACTTTTGACGATGTTGATTTCATAATACCTCCTTTTTTTTAGTGAATAGAATCTCCCGTCGCGCTCTCGGGCATCGGGCTTGTGAAGTGTACACAACCTAAAGATAATGGAATTAATTATAAAATCAAATTATTATTTAGAAGTCAGAGGTCAGACCATCCTTCCAGGACTGTCAGGTGTCAGACGTAAGACTTTGACAACGTGATTCTTGTCTGCATACTTAGTAATCAAACTACACTACGGAATATTTCAAATTAAACCACAAAAGAAACAAAAGTAATGTGCTGGAAATCCTCTATTACTTTTGTGGTTCTATTATTTTTTGTCCGCTATATAATTCGGCTACACAAACTGTACTTTTTAAAAAACAGAAAATCGAGACAGTTTACGTTTAAAATTAACGAAATTTCATTGTTCCTAGATCGAAATACGTCTCTACTCTCTGCTCTCTGCTCTCTGTTCTAAACAATGTCTAGAAATGTCTTTTATCATTGTATACCTAAGGCTGCCATAGTTTTTAAATCAAGATTACCATGAGGTAGGTTATTATCTTCTTGAAACTGTATTAAGGCAGCCCTTGTCTTAGGCCCCAAAATATTATCAATAGGCCCTGGGTCAAAACCCTTTTTAAGTAAAGCCTTTTGCACCTGCTCAATCGCATTACTAATTTTACCTGGACAAAGAACCTCTCTCCATTCACTAAAACCACCTTTATTCTTTATTGTTCGTTTAGTGACTGTTCTGTATTCAGCGGGAACTACTAAGTTTCTTTTACAAGCATAAGACTCCTCGTCATATTTAAAACCTGTAGGACAGCCTGCCGTCGCCCAGTTGGAATAAATCTCTGGTGATTCAATATTAATCGGATCTGTTGAAGCAGCAACTGTTTGAATTATACCATATTCACTCCACTCAAAACCTTCTAATAAGGCTAATCCTTTTCTAGTTTTAATATCAATAGTCTGAAATTCAGCAGGAACTTTGATTTCTTCAAAGCCCGCTTCTTTTTTTAAAATTTGCTTTGTAACTGTTTTGTATTCAGCTGGTACAATTACTTCCTCCACAGTGGCTGGGCTCACCAAACGTTGCTTTTCAACCGTAATGAACTCTGCTGGAATAACTTCTTCCACAAAAGAGGGCGCTGGCGATGCCGTCCCATAGGTAGCAGGTATTGGTGTTATTCTAATACAATCTTTTGGTGCGTCTAAACCACTACCAACACTACTTGGCAAATATCCATCAGGACAAGATGTCGGCGTTTTGACTAATACTGTTTGATATTCAGCTGGAACCTCTACTAATGTCATCTGCATACAATCCTTTGGATCCATAGATAAACAACTCTTCGCATTTTCTTTGTAAATCCATTTACTAGTTGCTGGTCGGACTAGAGTTGTTTCTTCCTTTTCATCGTATTTTAAAGGTACACGATCAATACTAAAAGAAGCAGGAGCTATTACATAAGGTAACATCGTACCTACAGCAGAAATATTTGCACCCTTCCCTACTCCATTAGTTTTTAGTATTATTTTCTTTGAGGCTGGCTTGATTTCGATCTGTTCGGTATAAGTTTCATATACTGCGGGAATGACCCGAAGTTCTTTTCGTTCTGGCGTAATTAAAACTTGTTCAGATACTGTTTCATAAACTGGAGGGGTAGGCACTTTTTTTACTGTTGCCTTTCGGATTAATACCTTACGTTTGATAGTCGTGTATTCTGGAGGACTTACTTCTGTTAAGACTTGAACATCTTTGACCATAATGCGCTCTTCTGTTATTTCATATTCATCCTGAATATAACATTGAGCATAGCAAGTGCCTGCACTTCCTTGTAAATCGCTGGTTTTTGGCTGGGCTACAAGTGTTACACTAAAGACAACACTAAATAGCAGCACTAAGAGGTTTGGTTTTTTCATACTACGTTTGAAACTTAGTTAATAAAATTGCTAGATAACTAGCTTGTGTGTAGTTCAAACTCGTAGTGTAGGAAAGTAGTTGTGTGGATTATTTGTAGGTAGAGAAGTAGATTTGGAGCCCTATTCTCTAGGCGTGTTTAGGAAAGATAACATCCCGTTCTTCATCAAATCTATAACAATCTATTCATAAATACAAATTTATATTAGTGTAACTAATTGATTATTAATTAATTACAACTTGTTTCTTTTGAAAAGAGTTGATAGTCAGTGCTTTTTAAATAACAGATATTTTAAATTTAAAAAAATAATATTCCTGTTATTTGCGTCGAAGATTGTTGCTTGAGTGATATGTCTAAGAAAAAGGAAAGTAGGAGAAGGGTTGTGAATGTAGGTCTATGAGAGTCCAGCATTGCACTAGCACTAGTTTATACAATTTTCGGGAGGAGAAGGATTACATTAATAATGACGCCCTTTACAAAGGACGTCATTATTAATAAGAAATGGAGAATTGTGTAAATGTTTTACTCTGCTGGATCTGCCTTCAACGTAAAGGTTCTGCTTACAGGGTTTAACTCACTATTTACCGCTACACCATCCTTCATTAAAGTAAGTGTAATTGTATTTTCTCCAATTGGCATACCCTCAATATAATAAGGTTGCCATTTATCAATAGTATGAACCTCTCCGTTAATATCTGCTTTTACAGTATAACCATTTCCTAAGGTAGTATTTACTAAAAAGAAATCTAACATCACTTTATCTGTGTTTGCTTTTCCTACATACGTTCCTTTAGGTCTGCTATAAAATAAGGTAGGTGTTGTAATCGGCTCGCTAGAAGTAATACTACCCTTGGCAACTTCCGCTTTTATAGCGGTACTTGCTCCAGCAGACTTAATACTCTCGTGGTATGAACGAGATAAAAAAGCCAAAATATTGTGTGTACCATCAGCTACCTCATGCTCAAACGAAGAGACATATTTAGCAGCATATGGACTTTTGTCTACAATTAAGTGAATGTGTTGTCCTTTTCCAGAATTAGCGCACATTTTAGATGCTGCATCTGTCGTTTGCGCACCTAACTCATAATTACCGCTAATATCAAAATTAAAGGTCCCATTTTTATAAGTCATTGCATCTATCTTTGCATCTTGAAATTCTGGGGAAGGAGAGAAAGGTGTTAAGGTATATTTGCCCTCAGCTTTTGTTGCTGACATTGGCGAACTTACATTCTTATCACCTTTTCCATCAGTTTCGTCTACTTTTTTGGCAGTTTTATCATTCTGGCAAGCAAGTAAAGTAAATAAGGCTAAAAGTAGTATTACAGGAGTTCTCATTAAAAATGATTTTTTAGAAGTTGTTTAAAAATGTATAACTGACTTATTTGCAAGTCATTGATT
>CAKZUM010000684.1 GCA_937921525.1 uncultured Saprospiraceae bacterium | reverse complement strand
TTAAGTACTTGGTTGCTAAGACGAAGCCTCAAGGAAAAACAAGTACTAGTTGATGCAAGCCATGTTGATGAAGATAGGTTATTTCTATCTCATATAAATCGCAAATACGTTTGACGATGGATAAGCCTAGGCCTAAACTTTCATCAAGGGTAGATTCTCGTTTAAATCTTTTAAATAGGTGAGTCGGAGAGACCTGTAAGACTTCTCCTGAATTAGAAATATTAACAGTTCTATCCTTTATCTGAATCCTAATAAATCCATCTTCTAAGTTGTATCGAATAGCATTTTGAAATAAATTAGCAAATAAGATCTCAGCTAACGTCTCACTTATTTCTACGTTTAATTCATCACCAAAATCTTCTTCTATTTCTAGTTCTTGTAAATCTATTAGATCCTTAAAATTACCTAATATATCCTTTATTACCTGTTGGATATTTACTATTTCTACATCGGAATAACGATTGTTTTCAATCTTCGATAATAAAATTAAAGCGTGATTTAATCGAGCTAGTCTGTTAGTATTTTGTAATATAACGCCGAGAGAACTTACTTCTTTTTCCTTCAGATTAGGCGAATTAAGTAGAATCTCAACATGACCTTTGATAATTGCTAATGGGGTTTGTAATTCGTGAGAAGCATTCTGTGTGAACTGTTGATTGGCTTGATAGTTACTTCGGATGCGTTCTATTAATTCTAAGATATTTTCATTTAATTCATTGAATAACGGATAGCTAGTTTTGTCAAATATGACTTTCTTAGGTTCATCTAGGTCGAATTCTTCTAAAGTAGCGATAATCTGCGTCAACTGATTTCGTAGCCCATATATACGACGGTTCGTAATATACTGAAAGCCAATACTGACAATGACCACAGGTAGTAGTACTATAAGAGCGGCAGGAAGAAAATGTTGGGGAAACAAATACCCAGCTACGCACAAGCCTACGAGTACAGCCGTTATGGAGATCGCAGCATAAAGCCTCGTTACTTTATTCAATTACTAATAAATTTATAGCCCACCCCGTAGACCGTTTGTAAATAATCTCCACAATTATTTTGCACTAACTTCTTTCGTAGATTTTTGACATGCGCATATATGAAGTCATATGAAAAGGCATCGTCCATATAATCTCCCCATAAATACTCCGCAATGCTATCTTTAGTGACGACTCTATTTTTATTTCTAGCTAAATAAACCAAAATATCAAACTCCTTTTTGGTCAATTTTAAGCTATGGTCATTAGCCATTACCGTACGCTTATCTAAATCAATCAATAAATTTTTGAAGATTAGCTCATTCGTCATTTGATTCGTCTTCCTTCTCATTATGGCTTTAATTCGTGCATTCAGCTCCGATAAATTGAAAGGCTTCGTTAAATAATCATCTGCACCAATCTCTAAACCGTTAATTCGATCATCTAAAGTATTTCTGGCGGAGATGATTATAGTTGCAGTAGTAGGCATTTCCTTTCTTAACATCTCAATCAATTTTAAACCATCCCCTCCTGGTAAATTCAGATCAACAATAGCGCAATCATACTTATAGTTGTTAATTTTTTTATAGCCCTCTTTAAAAGTACTGGCTTGTTCACAGATATATCCCTCTCGCTTCATGTAACGTAGCATCAGTTCTAATAATTCTTGTTCATCTTCTACAATTAATACTTTCATTGTCAATCTAAATCTTCTTCGGAGAAATTATCTAAATCCACATCTAACGGCATATCCAAATCTTCCTCTAATAGGTCATCTAAATCCTCCTCCTCTTCTTCTTCCCAATTTTGAGGTTTGATAGGTTTTACTTCTGGTTTACGAATAATTTTGGAAATTATTTTTGGTTCACTAGAAGTTGATGTAATTGCTCTTTTAACAGGCTTCTTTTTAGAAATTTCTTTATCCATTTTGGCAGCCAAGCTTTTAGTAGTAGTAGGCACAGCCATTAATCTCTTTTTATCAATTAATTCTCCTGTTATAATACAGATGCCATAGGATTTGTTATGGATTCGTTGTAGTGCATTTTGCAAATCCAGTAAATGTACTCTTTGCCGATTTGCCATTACCTCTAGCATTTCCATATCTATATTAGCTGTAGAATCATCCATCCAGTCTCCTTCATTATCTTTGGATTCTGCGGTATTGGTCAGTTGTTCTTCTAAAGCTACTAATTGTTCCTGTGTTTTTTCTAATTTTTTTTCGATATGGATTTTAAATTCTGCTAGTTCTGCTTCACTATATCGCTTATGTAACATTTTTGTATTCATAAATAATGGTTTAAAAGTGTTAAAAGTTCTTTTTACTAATCCCAGTCTACATTCTTAAACAACTTCGATATTTTAGTTATCCAAAAGTGTTAAAATTTTAATGACAATAGCCCCCTTCTAGAATAGAATGATACGGTCAAAAAACAAACACTTTCTAGATAGCTTGCAAGTTTACTTGCCAATTCTGAAAAAAATCTGAAGAAACGACAGATATGATTTTTTTTTAAGAATTTTAAAAAATTCAAATTTTCTTCAGATTTGCCCCTTTTATTTGTAATGACTAGACAAATGGGGGATTCAATCAATCAAATGTCTATATAATTTATTCATACACACTAACCTTATTTTGCTAATTTTCTTAAGATGAAAAGTAGAGATTCCAAAAAAAACAAAAAGTATTTCCGTAAAGAGGAAGATGAAATCCGAATTAAGGAACGGAAGAAAAAACCTAAAAAAAAGATAAATAAGAATAACTATTACTTGATGTTGGATGAAGAAGACGATGATTTGCCAATTGATTTTGATCCATACGAGAATGAAGAGTGAGTATTGAAATTTCACATAAAATCCCTGTCTTTATATCGAAAGACAGGGATTTTTATTTTAAATAGAGTTGTCAACATCATAAACCTGCCCGCTTATCGGCAGTCGTGCTGGTCTGACTTCTGACAGTTCTGTTAGCGTAAGCTAACCAGAACGATCTGACTTCTGACTTCTATATTTCCCTACCAACCTAAAACATAAGCAAAAATCAAAGGGGCTACAATAGTAGCATCACTCTCAATTACAAATTTTGGTGTATCAATAGCTATTTTCTCCCAAGTAATTTTTTCATTAGGAACAGCA
>CAKZUM010000683.1 GCA_937921525.1 uncultured Saprospiraceae bacterium | reverse complement strand
GCTATTTATTTCTTAGGTGGGATAGTGGCTGGTATTCAATTAGGGAATAGTGCTTTTCTCGCTTTTCATGGCTTGTTAATGGTTGGCTTTGGAACGATCTTTTGTTATTCTATTGGGCATTTGAATATGGAGGAATAGACTACTTTCTTTCTTAGAATTCTAATTAGACATAATTCAACACGGAGCTACTTCGTAGCCACACGGATATTTTTTTGATCTTTGTAGGTCATGAGTGATGTTGACAGTTATTTTGGCATGCCACACTCTCGACCTACTGAACACATATAATACAGACGACCTATAAAATCTGTTAAATCCGTGTTCAATTATGTGTAATTTGACACTTACTCAAGTGTAGAAAAATGCCTCTTACTTGTTTTACACCTTATTGAATCTAGCTAGCCACTTACCCCGCAAATCCAATCACCAAATACATCAAAGCCGTAATCCCCCCCGCAACAAGCGCATAAGGCAATTGCGTCCGCACATGATCGATGTGATCACTAGCCGCCGCCATAGAAGATAAAATAGACGTATCCGAAATAGGCGAACAATGATCACCAAACACCCCACCCCCTAATGCTGCCGCAATCGCCAAATGTACATTCGCATCCATAGTCTGCGCCATAGGCACGGCAATCGCAATCATAATTGCAAAAGTACCCCAGGAAGTTCCCGTAGAAAAGGCAATAAAACAACTCACCAAGAAAACAATAAAAGGCACTAAAGAAGGCGAAAGCCAAGCCTTAGAAACTTCCGCTACATAGATACCAGTTCCCAATTGTTTACAAACGGCACCTATCGCAAAAGCCATTAACATTAACAAGGCTAATGGCATCATTCCAGAAATACCTTTCAGGGTTAAATCTACCATTTCTTTTAAATCAAAAATGCCCTGTATTTTGTAATAGATCATGGAAGTTAGCAAAGAAATAATCAAAGCCGTGAGTACGGCTGTCGATCCAGAACCTTGTCCTATTGCATAAAAGAATTTACCAAAGAATCCGCTATCTCCTCTACTTTCTAAGGCTGCATCCCAACCTGTATACGCTAACATTACTGGCATCATCAATACCAAAATTAAAGTTGGAATAATCATATTCCTAGATCTCAATTTTACATTTTCTTTTGGCTCGACTCCTGTTAATTCATCTGCAATCATAGGCTGGGCATCATCCGCTAATAGCTTCCCTTCTTCTTGTGCTCGGCGCTCTGCTTTTGCCATTGGTCCAAAATCTTTTTTGGTGAAAATGACGATTAGTACGATGATCAAAGCTAGCATTGGATAAAAATTATACATCGTTGCCCAAAACATTGTTGAAAAAGGATTTTCAAATCCTTGCGCCAATAGTAAACTCATTATAAAAGCTCCCCAAGCATTAAAGGGAATTAGAATAGAGGAAGGGGCAGAACTAGAATCTGCGATATAGGCTAGTTTTTCTCTTGGTATTTTTAACTTATCAAAAATGGGCCGATACAAAGCACCTACTGTTAATACAGAAACATTCGATTCCACAAAAATTAAGACGCCTGTCAACCAAGCCAACAACTGCACAACGACTCTATTGTTTCCAGCTTTCTTTTTTTCATATCGTTCTAAAAATCTACTAATCCTTACGATAAATCCTTCTACCCCTCCAGACCGTTGTATAAAAATAATCCATGCGCCTACCAGTGCGGAAAACATGATCGTCCGAGTGTTCCCCGAATCCTTAAACACATCGACCAAAGCCTGAATCGTATCCAAAGAACCTTGGAAGAAATTAGAAAAAATACCTAATGGATTTCCTTTTAATGGCTGCCAAGCTATAATCATCCAGCCCAACCATATACCGAATAACAAAGAGACAAAAACTTGTTTTGTGCGAATGGCAAAGAATATTGCTATGATAGGAGGTAATAGAGAAAGCCAACCGTATTCTGACATGGTGTTTTATTTTCTTGATATATATTTTCTTAACACATATTCTCGATAAGTTTCTTTAAACTACAAAAGTAGTTGACAATTTTACCACATAGGTACATAGATCACATAGTACGTCACGCTATGTGATCTATGTACCTATGTGGTAAAATACAACCCCAACTTTGTAAAAACTTATGAGTGTGTAACAAATTTAGGGAAAACATATATTCAGGTAGTATAAAACCTGCATTTTTACAGGTAAGCCTCTAGTTTGGGCTTTGCTTAAAATGTACACTCTAAATAAATATTTGAAAAGAAAATATTTTAATCCCCTAAATTTATTACACACTCAAAACTTATCGAATAAAGGTAATAAAATTAGAATTCAAAATTTAAAAAAAGGCAATCACCCGCTCAATCAGCCAAAAGCTAGCCACCGTGCCGATACCATAAGGCAATACCCGCCAGGCACCTTTTGGCAATTGCCAATCCAGTTTTTTCCAAAAGAAAGCCAAACAAGCAACTACTCCAATAAAAAATAGCTGCCCCAATTCCACCCCTACATTAAAAATAAATAAAGCCAAAGGCACTTCCTTTTGAGGAAAACCTATTTCAGATAATGCCCCCGCAAAGCCAAAACCATGCAGCAAGCCAAAACTAAAAGCAACGATCCATGGCGCTTGTGCGGTCAAACTTTTTTTGCCCTCTTTTAAAGATATATATTCTCTAGCTAAAAAGACAATACTCAAAGCAATGACTGCTTCTACAGGAGCGGAAGGTAGACTAATTAAATCAAATGTTGCCGCTCCCAAAGTAATACTATGAGCTATCGTAAATGCCGTAATCGTTTTTATTAAAGGGCCTATCCCATTTACCAATAAGAGTAAGCCTAACACAAATAATAAATGATCAATACCTAGTAGAATATGCTCTATCCCTAATTTAAGATAGAGTTTGACGACTTCCCATTTACTAGGTTCTATTGGAATCGTAACCTGTGGATGATCGGGCTGCAATAAGAGGGTATAAGAACTTTCATCCAATAAGTTGATTTGCACCAACACATCAACTAAAGTGAGTTCTTGCCCTTTAATGGCAATCGTTTGACCATTTAATCCTTTATGGTATAAGCCTGCATAATTTCTAATATAAGCCCCTGATACAAAATGATCCTTCTCTTGTATTAATTGAAAACCTTCTGGAAGGACAGGATCTATCTTTGGGGCTTTATCTCCCAATAAAGGAATTTTCCACAAAACTTGGTAGATAGAATCCGTCGTTTGCTTGATTTCTAGATAGGCAGGACGTATTTCGTGTGCATGTGCGATCACTGCCCACAAAAAAAATATGGCTATCAATACGTTTCTCATAGATTGTTGCAAACTTTATAGGCCTAACAATGGTTTCAAAGGTAGGAAAATAAGAACTCGTTTGAGCATCTATTTCCCTATCTTTGTCAGAATAAAAGATTTCATACTAAATGATTGATAATAATAAAGTAGTAGCTGCATTAAGAAAGGTAAAAGATCCTAATACTGGACAAGATATTATTGCTGCTAAGCTAGTAAAGGATTTTAAAATTGAAGAGAATAATATCACTTTTTCTTTGGTCTTACCTTCTCTAAATACGCCCTATAAAGCTGATTTGAATTTTGCTTGCCAAGCAGCTATTCAGGAGGTTTACCCTACCGCAAATATTAATGTGCATATGATGTCGCAGACGCCACAGTCGCAGCAAAGCACAAGCCCTTTGACGCATGTGAAAAATATCATAGCAGTAGGTTCTGGCAAAGGAGGGGTAGGAAAGTCTACGGTAGCCGTAAATTTAGCCTTAGGTTTGAAAGCATTAGGAGCTAGAGTAGGTTTAATAGATGCCGATTTATATGGCCCTTCTATACCTACTATGCTTGGCTTGCAAGGGCAGCGACCGAAGGTGCAAGAAGTGTATGGCAAACCCAAAATCACGCCCTTAGATGCAGATGGCATGCCCGTTATGTCTATTGGCTTTATTATTGAGCCAGAACAAGCGGTTGTCTTAAGAGGACCAAGACTAGGAGGGATTATCAAACAGTTTTTTCAGGATACGCTATGGCCGCCACTAGATTTTTTAATAGTCGATTTACCGCCAGGAACAGGAGATATACAATTGACTTTAGTACAAACCGTTCCAGTTACAGGGGCGGTACTAGTGACTACCCCACAAGAAGTAGCTGTCGTTGATGCCGTAAAAGCAATGAACATGTTTTTGCTACCTTCCGTAAATGTGCCTATCTTGGGAGTAGTCGAGAATATGTCATGGTTTACGCCCAAAGAACTACCCAATAACAAGTATTATATATTTGGAGAAGGTGGCGGAAAGAAGATGGCAAAGATGAGTAAGTCTGTTTTATTAGGTCAAATTCCATTGGTACAAGGAATCCGAGAAGCAGGAGACGGAGGAAAACCTGTACTTTTGCAAAAAGATAATACGACAAAAGACTACTTCGTTAAAGTAGCTCAAAATACTTTACGAGAAGTGGGGCTCAGAAACGAACTGCAAGACCCGACACAAATCGTTACTATTAAAACTTAAATCTTTGTGGATAAAGTGGGCGACACTTTGAAAGTGTCGCCCACTTTATCCACAAAATTGATCAAAGCCAATCATGAAATTGATCTAATAAATAAACCATATAATGGATAAAGAAGCCTTATTAAAAAGAGTAGACACGGCACTAGATGATATCCGTCCTCATTTAAAAGTGGATGGTGGAAATGTAGAGGTCGTAGATATTACCGAAGAAATGATTTTGCAAATCAAATGGATTGGTAATTGTCAAAGCTGTTCTATGTCTGCAATGACCATGCGTGCGGGTATTGAGCAAACCGTTAAAGGGCAGGTGCCAGAGATTGTGGGGGTAGAGGCCGTGAATGGAATTGCTGTGTAATAGGATTTAGCTTATTACCTAATATTATCGAATCTTACCTTATGCCATCAAAGAACGGACATACATCCCCTCCTTACATTAGTCATGTTCGACTGAAAGGTTATAAATCTATTATTGATACTAAAGTTGATCTGCATCCTGGCTTGAATATTATTATTGGACCGAATGGTAGTGGGAAGACTAATTTTTTGGAGTTTTTGAGAAAATTAATAAGGATTGATTTCCCCATTAATGATTTTTTGATTTCTCTGACAATAGTTACAGGAACAAAGCATACCGACTGGCAAGTAAAATCAACCAATAGAACAGAAGTAGATTTGAGTAAACAAGAAAGTTCTAGGGTATTAAAGGAACGGATTTATCAAAAAGGGCAAAAGAAACCTAGGTTCAAAAATTATTTATACACTGCAAATGGTAGACATGTTTATCAAAGTAAAGGTGCATATAAGTTATTAGATTGTTTTCACCCTCACACATTTATATCTTTTAATACTCCAAATCAGATAATAGGACTAAGCACGAAAATCAGTATTAGCATAAATAAAACCAGCTTTAAAGCCAATCGTCTCGACACTTCTTTTTCAATAAAATTTATCGAAGATTTTCTATTGTCTAATTTTTATAGTAAAACATTTAGTAATAATTCATTTTCGAAAGAAAAGTTACTTGTGAATGAATTAGAAATAAATGAGTTGTTAAAAAGAAATTTGAAAAAATTTTCTCCAATTAATGATATTAGAATTGAAAGAGGCCTTTCTATTAAACAAACAGCTTTGACTTACAATGTGACCTATATTGGATTTGAATTTTTAGTAAGTAATATGTGGCTAAGTTGGGATATGCTCTCTGATGGTACGAAAAGGCTGTTTTATTTAATTTCAGAAGTTACACTTACAAATAGTATTTGCTTTATAGAAGAACCCGAAATAGGTGTACACCCTGAACAGTATCTAAAAATATTAAATTTCCTAAAAGAGTCTTCAGAAGATAAGCAGATAATAATGACGACTCATGCTCCAAGATCATTAGATATTTTAAGAGATAATGAGCTAAATAGAATTATACTGACGAGGTATGAAGAAGAGGCAGGCACAAAAATGAGGCATTTATCAAAAACAGATATTAAACACGCTATTAGTTATAGAGAAGAAGCTGGTTCAACTAGTGAACTTTGGTCTTACACAGGCTTCTTTGATGATGAAGAAATAATATGAAAATTGGTATTATTAGTGAAAACTATTTTAATGACTCCAAGGCTTATAAGGTTTTATTGGACAAACATGTTTTTAAAAAAGGCAAAAAGAAACTAAATATTTCTTTTATTCCAATTGGCAAAAAAATAGAAGGAACATATCTACTAACTGGTAAGGTTGTTCGAATCATAAATACTGAGTGTAAAAAAAAGAATTTAGACTTTGTGATTTTTGCAAAAGACTTAGATGCTTTATCAACAGATAGACGTGCGATCCAAGTACTCACTAAAAAAATTGAACAAATAGCACAGCAAGTTTCTATTAAAATACTCCCCTTTATTGTCATTTTTGAACAGGAAGCACTTATACTAGCCGATATTAAAGCTTTCAATAAAGAATATGGTACCAATTCTTCATTTAGTAAAGACCCTAAACTCCAACCTAATCCCAAAAAATTGTTAAAGAAACTTACCAATAAAACTAAAAAGAAATACAAAGAATCCGACACCCCAGAAATCTTCCAACAACTAGATTTCCAAACTGTATTCAATAATCACAAAGGCGAAAATAGTTTTCAATCCTTCATTAAAGAATTAGAAAAAGCAGTTATCTAAATGACTAGAAAAGAACTTCACCAACAAATCCAACAAAAAAAATCCTGCCTCTGTGTAGGTCTAGATACAGACATTAACCGCCTACCCAAACACCTCCTAAAA
>CAKZUM010000682.1 GCA_937921525.1 uncultured Saprospiraceae bacterium | reverse complement strand
GGAAGACGATAAGCGAACAATTGTTTCCGAGTTTTGTAATTCTTCTAATTCTAGAATGATTTGACTGGTATCAATAGACGTAATATTAGGCTGACTGGTGATTTTCTTTATTGGGGCAGGTCGCTCATCATATCGAAAACGTACGTAGTAACCAGATTTTGGCCTAGCTTCAATCAATCCCTTCGCTTCTAATTGATAGTATGCTTTGAATATTGTGGACGGACTGACATTCTGCTGTTTACTCAATAAACGAACAGAAGGGAGTTTCTCTCCTGCTTTCAGAATATCATCTAAAATACTAGTCTCTAACTGTTTGGCGATTCGGTCATAGCGAAAAATTTTACCATTTGGTTCCATGTAGAATATTATAATGAATAATCTTAAAATATCTGATATGCTCTAAATAATAAAAACTGAATCTGTTTTCTTTTTACAAACCTAGTTACTTTTGTAGTAAGATGAAAGTTTTGTATATGAAAGCAGAAATTAAAACACTTAATTTCATCCAGTAAAAATTGATTACCAAAAAAAATAACTACGGAGTAGTTAAACATAAATAACCTAGGAGGACTAGAATGAAATCCTAGGAAAGGAAAGAAAAAACAAATGAATAAAAAGAACACCCTACAAGCTGCCATGTTTGCAGAAATGCAAAACAAAGACCTATTCCAAAAAGCTAACAACTATGCCTTCGACTATTTAGAAGAAGCTTTCGATAGACCTATTTTTCCTACCGAGAGCGCACTTCAAAATCTAGAAAAATTCGAAGAATCCATGCCTGAAAAAACAGGGAATGGAGCAGCAATCATTGATCTATTACATCAATATGGGACCCCTGCAACAATTCCATATAATGGGAGGTACTTTGGCTTTGTTAATGGCAATATGATTCCAACAAGTTTAGCCGCCAAGAACTTGTCTATTTATTGGGATCAAAATGCAGCTATGCATATTATGTCGCCCATCACTGCAAAATTGGAACTAGTCGTACAAAATTGGTTAATCGAATTATTTGGTTTACCCAAACATACGGTAGCAGGTTTTGTAAGTGGCACTTCTATGGCAAATTTGGCCGCATTGACCGCAGCAAGGTTTCGACTGTTAAAAAATAAAGGTTGGGATGTAACGGAGCAAGGATTATTTGGTGCACCCAAAATTAGAGTAGTCACCCATACCCATATTCATTCTAGTATTTTAAAAGCTATCTCTTTAGCTGGATTTGGAAAAGCAAATATTGAGTCCGTAGACTGTGATGAACATGGACGTATTATACCAGAAAATATTCCTGAATTGGATGACAACACCTTACTGATTTTACAAGCAGGTAATGTTAGTAGTGGGGCCTATGATAACTTTGAAGCTATCTGTAAAACGGCTAAAGAACAAGGGGCATGGATTCATATTGATGGCGCATTTGGTTTGTGGGCAGGAGCAACCAAACGACTCAAACATTTAACCAAAGGATTTGAACATGCTGATTCTTATGCAGTAGATGGCCATAAGACTTTGAATACACCTTATGATTCAGGGGTCATTCTTTGCCAAGATGAAGAAGCTTTGGTATCTGCTTTGCATACTAGTGCCAGCTATTTAGAAAGTACCAATCAGAGAGAAGGGATGTACTATACACCTGAAATGTCCAAAAGAGCAAGGGCGATAGAAATGTGGGCAGCCTTAAAATACTTAGGCAAAGAAGGAATAGATGAAATGATCTTTGGGATGCATGAACGAGCAAAAGAATTTGCCAAAGGTTTGGAAAAGATAGAAGGTTTTAAAGTATTGAATGATGTTGTTTATAATCAAGTAATAGTTCAGTGCGAAACAGATGAATTAACGCTAGCGGTGATGCATAAAGTACAAGAATTAAGAGAGTGTTGGGCGGGTGGTGCTACCTGGTATGGTCGTAAGGTTATTCGAATTAGTGTATGTTCTTGGGCTACGACATCGGAAGATGTACGGCGTTCTGTTGCTTCTTTTGAGAAGGCTTATAAGTATATAGTAGGTGTTTAAAGTTGCGGATAAGTTTACTAAACCTTTGAGGTTTAGTAAACTTAAAATTAAAGAAAATCCGTTTTAAATTATGCCTATATTGCATAATAATTTCGATCCATATACTGGGTTTCTAAACATATCCAGAACTAGAAATCATATTAGTGTAAAACAATTCAGGGGTAAGTTCAAACTAATTGATCCGATCACTTGCAGTGGTCGGATCAAGCTGCACGTTTCATCCGACCACTACAAGTGATCGGATGAATCAATTGCCTACCCCTACTTTGTTTTACACTCAAAGCCTATTAAAAAATGAAGCGCATCCTATTACTACCATCACTCTTTTTTTTTACAATTCTTTCCTTCGCTCAAAATCCATTACAAGATTTATTAATAAAAAACAAACAAGATTTCGGAGATATACTGGATCGTCCAGCACATTACGAAACACAGATTATTTATACGCAGATCAATAGAGATTCAGTCAATATGCCTAGTTTCACTTCTTTTGAATATGAGGTAAATACAGATCAATATTTTTATCCTGCCAGTACCGTAAAATTTCCAACCGCATTAGTGGCCCTAGAAAAATTAAATCAATTAAAAGTTATTGGGCTGGATAAAAATACGCCTATGCGAACAGATGCGGGTAGTACTCCTCAGACGAAAGCTTTTACAGATGCTACTTCAGAAAATGTATTACCTAGCATTGCCCATTACATCAAAAAGATTTTTTTAGTCAGTGATAATGATGCTTATAATCGCCTTTACGAATTTGTCGGACAAGAACAGTTGAATAAAAATTTATGGAATAAAGGTTTTACAGATACTAGATTGATTCATCGTTTATCAGCACCTGGATATGATTCTTTAAGTAACCAATATACGAACCCAGTTACTTTTTATATAGGGGATAAAATACTTTATCATCAAGGAGAAGTGCGTAGTAGAGCGTCTCCAATATTTGAATTAGAAAATGAAATTAAAGGGAAAGGATATGAAAATAATGTTGGAAAAATAATAGCTGAACCTTTTGATTTTCGTTATAAAAATTATTGCTCTCTTAGAGATTTGCAGGCTCTTTTACAAACTACTTTATTTCCAGAATCTGTACCAGCTAATCAACGCTTTGATTTGACGGAATCAGATTATCAATTGCTTTATCAATATATGTCGCAACATCCAAGAGAAGGGCAATACCCCTATTTCGACCAGCCAGATGGATATGTAAAATTCTTTCTCTTTGGTGGGAATGAAGAAACAATACCCGACCATATCAGAATATTTAATAAAGTGGGAGATGCCTATGGTTATTTGACAGATGTAGCTTATGTGGTTGATTTAAAAAATAATATAGAATTTATGATCGCTGCGACCATTCATGTCA
>CAKZUM010000681.1 GCA_937921525.1 uncultured Saprospiraceae bacterium | reverse complement strand
AATTCTTTTGGAGCGTCAGGAACTACAGCTACTTTTTTAGATTTGCTTTTTTGCAACTCTACCTGCCGCATATTATCCATTTTCCTTTTTTCTAAAAAGGCATTAATATCTCCAATATGTTCGTAGAGTTTTTTGTCTCTAAATTCTATAGTTCTAGAACTGAGGTCTGCTAAAAAATCTCTGTCGTGCGATACGACGATCAACGTACCGTCATATTTTTGTAGTGCCTGTTTCAATACATCTTTGGAAATAATATCCAAGTGATTTGTCGGCTCATCTAAAAGTAGCAGATTGAAAGGTTTTAATAACAAACATGCCAAAGCTAATCTTGCTCTTTCACCACCAGACAATACGGACACCTTCTTTTCCACATCTTCTCCACTGAATAAAAACGCGCCTAGAATATTTCTTAGTTTAGTTCGCATTTCAGGGGGAGAGGCATTTTCCATAACCTGAAGGAGCGTCAAATTCGGTTGCAGAGCTTCTGCTTGATCTTGTGCATAATAGCCTACTTGTACATTATGTCCAAGGGTTACATCCCCTCCTGTACGAGGTTCAATCCCTACTAATATTTTTGCTAAGGTAGTTTTTCCTTGACCATTCTGCCCTACAAAAGAAACACGGTCTCCCCTATCCAATTTCAAAGCAATATCATCTAGTACATCTAATTGACCATAACTTTTCTTCACCCCTTTTGCGTCCACTACAATCTGACCTGAACGAGGCGCAGGCTGAAAATTGATATTCATTGCTGCCGTATCTTCACTATCGACTTCTATTCGCTCCATTTTATTTAACTGCTTTTGCATTGATTGCGCCAGCTTTGTTTTGGTGGCCTTTGCCATAAAGCGAGTAATCGTTCGCTCTTTTTGAGCGATTAATTTTTGTTGATTTTGGAAAGAAGATTGTTGTAGCTCTCGACGCTCTTGGCGCAATTGCATAAATTTAGAATAGGCTGCTTTATAATCGAATAATTTACCTAGCTCTACTTCGACTGTTCTATTGGTTACGTTATTTAAAAATTGCTTATCGTGCGAAATCACGATGACTGCCCCTGGGTAAGTTTTTAAAAATTGCTCTAACCAAATGATCGACTCAATATCTAGGTGATTCGTTGGTTCATCCAGTAATAAATAATCTGGTTTTTGTAATAATAACTTTGCCAGCTCGATCCGCATTTGCCATCCGCCACTAAATTCATCTGTCAAGCGGTGCATGTCTCCATCTTTAAAGCCTAAGCCTTTTAATACGCGCTCGGCATCTGCCTGCATCGTAGCCCCCCCCATTAATTGAAACTGGTCGTTGATATCTGAAAATTCCTCTAATAACTCATTATACGAGTCGCTCTCATAATCTGTCCGAGTTGTAAATAGATCATTAATTTCTGCTATTCGATCTTCTAAGGCTCTAACTGTTTTAAAAGCAGTCAATGCTTCCTCCATAATGGTCTTTCCTTTCGGTAAAAACATCTCTTGGTGCAGAAAGCCCATCGTCCCTTCATTCGGAATGGCGATTGTTCCTTCATCTGGCGTGTACTCTCTCGCTATAATCTTTAATAAGGTAGATTTTCCTGCCCCATTACGACCAACTAAGCCTACCCGATCACTAAGCTGAATAACTAGATTGATTTTATCTAATAATACTCGATCTCCGTATTTTACAAATATATTGGTTGCTGATATCATTAATTTTCTTGTTCTTGTTCCAGTAACACTGAATTTATTCCGTTAATAGTAGCACGGAATTCATTCCGTACCCCTATCGAGCGAAGCGCAGATAATAATATATATAAATCTGCGCTACGCTTGATTTATATACGGAATAAATTCCGTGCTACTGTCGAACCCAGATAGTAACGTGTATAAATCTGCGCTGCGCTCGATTTATATACGGAATAAATTCCGTGCTACTGTCGATTACGTATTGCGAATGCAAAAGTACTTGTTGATACGGTAAGAAACTAGAAGAAGTTAAATGCAAGTTCAATTTTCTACTCTCTAAAAAGAATTATACACCAAAGTAGCCGCCACCAAATCTTCCAAGGCATGTCCAACGGACTTAAATAAAGTAATTTCCTCTTCCGTTTTTCGACCTGTAACCCGATTAGCACATAAATCAAATAAATCTCCTTGAATATCCGTCAATTGGATCGTCCCATTTTGTACCGGAACCACTATATCCCCGCTCTCTTTAGTCGCCCCTTCCAACACATCTACATATACGGAAGCACTTTTAACAGCCACATCATCTGCTTCTCGCATGGTAGGCGTAAACGACCCTACCAAATCAAGGTGCTGTCCAGATTGCAACCACTCCCCTTTTACTAAAGGCTCATTACTAAGCGTGGCACAAGAAATGATGTCTACTTTTTTAATAATAGTATCAATGCTTTTTATAGGTTGAACATTTAAATTAGCTAAAGCTATATCGGCTACCAGTTTCTTAGCTTTTTCAAAATTCCTTCCCCATACGTAGACATCTGTGATGGGGCGCACAGCTGCATGTGCTTCGATCAAGGCTGGCGCCATATTGCCTGTGCCAATCATTAATAAACTAGTACTATCTTTTCTGGATAAAAACTGAGAGGCTAGTGCAGATGCTGCTGCGGTGCGAATAGTCGTCAATGTTTTGGCTTCCATCTGTGCCAAAGGTGTTCCTGTAGCGGCATCAAATAACAAATACAGTCCTTGGACAGAGGGTAGATTTATTGCCCCATTTTCTGGTGATACAGTGACCACCTTTACGCCTAAATACGCTCCACTCTTCCAAGCAGGCATTAGCAATAATGTAGAATCTACTGCTGGTTTATTTTCGTAATTATGATGGTGTCTTAATGGAACAGTATAAGGTTCTTGAAATCCTTTTCTTAAGGCGGGAATTACTTGGTCATAGGATAGAATTTCTTCAATTTGCTCTTTCGAGAAGTTTTTTAAATTCATTGTTGGTTACTATAACGAATTCCTTGGAGGAAGTATAAAATTAGGAAAGTGAATATCTGAAAAACTATCGCTATTAACTTTGGAATAGTTCATTCGTTTATGAAGCCAATACCTCTCCCTTCACGACAATAATCTTTTTCAATTTTTCTATTAAAAAATCTATTTCCTCTTTCGTATTGTAATGAGAAAAAGAGAAGCGAATCGTCTTTCTGTCTTCGGCTGCATTTACTGCCATCAACACATGCGATCCTTTTTCTGCACCCGAACTACAAGCACTTCCACCTGAGGCACTTATGCCATGAATATCCAGATTCATCAACATCAAATCTCCTTTTGGACAAGGTGGAAAAGAGACACTTAAAACAGTATATAAGTATCGTCCATCGTAATCGCCATTAAATTGTATATCTTCAAAAGTCGCTAATAGTTGTTCTTTCAAATAAGTACGAATAGATTCTATATGCGTATGTCGTTCTTCTAATTCGCCCACTGCTAATTCTAAGGCTTTTGCCATTCCGACAATACCATAGATATTCTCTGTCCCTCCTCTCATGTTCCGCTCTTGAGCACCTCCGTCTAAATAGGGTTCTATAGGAGTATCTCCATTAATGTAGATAAAGCCAACGCCTTTGGGTCCATGAAATTTATGTGCGCCGCCTGTTAAGAAATTTATTTTTGTTGCCTCTACATCTATTGGAAAGTGTCCCATCGTTTGGACCGTATCAGAATGAAATAAGGCATCATAA
>CAKZUM010000680.1 GCA_937921525.1 uncultured Saprospiraceae bacterium | reverse complement strand
GACCTGATTTAACCTATCATATACATTTCATCAAGTATGCTAACCACACAGTGGTTAAACACGAATAACCTCGGGTGAAACCCGAGGATAGAAAAAATCAAAACCAATGTCAAATCGCAGAAACTTCCTCCAAAAATCCGCTATAGGTTCTTTCTTGACAGCTATAGGTATCCTCCCAATCGCAGCTTGTTCCACAACAGAAAAAGCAGTGGCTACAGTAGTCAATAACTCAAAAAGGACTAAGCCAATTGCCATCGCCACATGGAATCAAAATGAGGCAGCAACAGTAGCAGCATGGAAAGTGATAGCAGAAGGAGGTAGCGCATTAGACGCCGTAGAGCAAGGTGTAAAAGTACCAGAGGCGGATCCCGAAGATCAATCAGTAGGCTATGGTGGTCGACCAGATAGAGATGGGAAGGTGACATTGGATGCTTGCATCATGGACGAAAAAGGAAACTGTGGGTCGGTCTGTTTTTTACAACATATCAAACACCCCATATCGGTTGCTCGTAAAGTGATGGAAGATACGCCCCATGTAATTTTATCAGGAGAAGGGGCATTACAATTTGCACTGAGTAAAGGATTTAAAAAAGAAAACTTATTGACCGAGGCTTCCAAAAAAGAATACCAAGAATGGTTAAAAAATACCGAATATAAACCAGTAATTAATATTGAAAACCATGACACCATCGGCTTATTAGCAATCGATCAAAAAGGAGATATTTCGGGAGCTTGTACGACTAGCGGTATGGCCTATAAATTACACGGTCGAGTAGGGGATTCCCCAATCATTGGAGCAGGAATGTTTGTTGATAATGAGGTTGGGGGAGCAGTTGCTACAGGTGTAGGAGAAGCGGTATTAAAGACCCTTGGTTCTTTTTTAGTAGTAGAATTAATGCGACAAGGCAGAACACCTCAAGCGGCCTGTGAAGAAGCAGTCAATCGAATTGCTAAAAAGCAGGAATTTAAAGATATACAAGTCGGATATTTAGCGATTAATAAGGCAGGAGAGTATGGAGCGTATAGTATTCAGCCCGGATTTAATTTTGCTTTGAATGATGTGGAAGGAGGGAAGACGGAAGACGCTAAGTCTTTGTTGTAGTTTTTAATTTTAGTTGATATTTTTTTTGTTTGGGCAAATCATAAATCATATATCCACCACGATTTGAATTAGTTGGATATATGATTTATGATGTAAGATTTAAAATTTATGATTTTGCTGCTCTTACAAAAAAACAGTGTCCTTGGGGGGTATGAGTTAGTTAACGACGGATTGTTGTTGGCTGCCAAATCATACATCATATTTCATAAATCATACATCATAAATCTGTCTAAGTGGATTTAAGATGTATGATGTAAGATATCTGATTTATGATTTTTGTCACCCTCTCAAAAAAAGAGAAATTTTCAAATCTTACCGAGTCAAACGACCCCAAATCTGAAACAAGAATATTCCACCACCCACCGCCACCGCCGTAGCAATCAACGCATTAACCGTCTGTCCATAAATCCAGAATCCCGTTGCGAATAGTGCGCCATACACCGTAAAGCAAGCAATAATCATACAAGCAATTTCCAAAGATAATTGTCCAGTTTCTACCTCGCTTTCTACCAATTCATTTGCTGCTTTCGCTTTTTCAATAACAGGCATCCAGCCTTTTTTAGCAGGCTTTATTTTTTTATAAAAATTAACAAGTATCGCTTGATCGGTTGGTTGTGTTAAGAAGGTCGCTAACAGCCAACCAACGGTAGTAACCGCTACGCCGACTAATAACTCTTCGTGACTTTCTAAACCAAAATCTCCAAACTTCAATACCATTGCCACCACAAAAGAAAGAATCATTGCTGCTATTTCACTATAAGCATTGATCCGCCACCAAAACCAACGTAAAATAAATATTAAGCCTGTCCCTGCACCAATGACTAAGATTGTATTGAAACCATCCAATGCACTCTCAAATTGCAATGCTAACGAGGCAGCTAATACCATTAATATAACAGTAGAAATTCTACCGACATTAACGAGTTGTTTTTCAGAAGCCTCTTTATTGACAAATCTTTTATAAAAATCATTCGCAATGTAAGACGACCCCCAATTAAGATGAGTAGAGATAGTAGACATAAACGCTCCCACCAAAGAAGCAATGACTAAACCTAATAAACCATGCGGTAAATAACTTAGCATAGCAGGATAAGCCAAATCATCATTAATAACTTTTGAATCTATATGAGGAAATGCCTTTTGTAAAGACTCTAAATCTGGGAAAACAACCAAAGAAGCAAGGGCGATTAATATCCACGGCCACGGTCGAAAAGCATAGTGCGCAATATTGAAAAATAAAGTCGCACCCATCGCATTTTTTTCATCTTTAGCGGCTAACATTCGTTGGGCAATATATCCGCCACCACCAGGTTCTGCACCGGGGTAATAAGCCGCCCACCATTGCACGGCTAGGGGCACAATTAGTAAAGGAATCAAAGATTTAGTATCGCTAAAATCTGGTAATATGCTTAGTTTAGGCGCTACATTATCTTGGGCTAACAAATTCGTTAAACCACCAACTTCAGGCATATTTACAATATACACAGCTGCCCAAATGGAGCCAATCATCGCTAAAGAAAATTGGAAAAAATCAGTTAAGATAATACCTCGTAACCCGCCAAATGCAGAATATAGAACGGTAACTACAGAAGAAATGACTAAGGTCTGTGTGGGCGTTAAACCCAACAACGTTCCACCAATCTTAACTGCTGCCAAACAAACAGTTGCCATTACCACCACATTAAATAATACCCCTAAATAAAGGGCTCTAAATCCTCGCAGAAATGCCGCCGAATCCCCTCCATATCGCAATTCATAAAATTCTAAATCAGTCAATACATTAGATCGTCGCCATAGTCGAGAATAGACAAAAACGGTTAACATACCTGTCAATAAAAATGCCCACCATGCCCAGTTACCTGCCACTCCATTTTTTCGGACAACGTCTGTTACAAAGTTGGGCGTATCTGCTGCAAAGGTAGTAGCCACCATAGAAACTCCTAGTAACCACCAAGGCATATTCCTACCAGAGAGGAAAAATTCTGCGGAGTTTTTTCCCGCCTTTCTGGAGGCATAGATTCCAATGGCTAATGAAATAGCAAAGAAGGCTACTATAATACCCCAGTCTAAATTATTTAAATTCATCGTTTTGTCTCTTAGAAAAAGTACATAAAGAATAATACTTACTTCAGTGACATAGAAAATAACTATAATAGATTTTATTTCACCACATAGGTACATAGGACACATAGCTATGTGCTCTATATATATCTATGTGGTTAGAATTCAACTAAAGTCGGTCTAATCACAGAGTACATCACAATGATAATTAATTAACTGTTATTTATGAAAGGTTGGAAGGATTATCTGTAATGGAAGATTTATTGCGAGCACAGAGCGATCAAATTAGGTTAGATCAAATTAAATTAGTGGTTTTCCAAAGATAACATGTCCACAAATTTCGCCATCAATCTCTGCAATGTTAGGTAAATGTCCCCATTGTTGGAAACCTAATTTTTTTAATAACCCAATACTTGGGATATTTTTATCTAGCAATAGAGCATAAGCATTTTTAAAACCTAATTCCTTAGCCTTTGCTAGTAAAAACTGCAAGAGTTGAGTCCCAATTCCTTTCCCTTGATAGCTTTGATGTAAATAATAACTGGTTTCCACAACATGTTTTAAAGCTGGCCGACCGCCTCTATATTTGCTGAGTGTTCCATATCCAACAATTTG
>CAKZUM010000679.1 GCA_937921525.1 uncultured Saprospiraceae bacterium | reverse complement strand
AAATATATCTAATCATTAAGGTACTACTACTAAATTATTTATATAGTATATTTTTCTACATATCAAACAAGCAGTTATATCTTCTTAAAAAAGAACAATAATACTTGTCACAGCAAAATCTTTCCAATACAGCATCACGCGCAAAGTGAATGTATATTGCTACTTTATTTATTGGGGGGTAAATAAAAGGTAGAGGGGTCAGACAGCAATGTTTGCCCCTTTATTCGTTTATACACTACTGGACATTTTAAAGAGTAGAGAGTAGAGAACAGAGAAGAGAGACAAATTTCGTTTAAAAAACGACGAAATTTTGTCATTTTTTAAACGAAATACGTCTCTACTCTCTCTTCTCTGCTCTCTGTTCTAAACAATGTCCAGTAGTGTGGTCAGGGGTTCTTTTTTCCCTATACTGCGTTGTTCATCAGTCAGGTAGCTACGGCTGGCAGCCCATCCGCAAGCGGTTCAGGAACTATCGTTCCTTCATCTTCTTCACGCCTTGTCTAGGAAAAAAATAACCTCCTGAAATACTATATCTACTTAATTCTTAAAACACTAGCCCGCTCTCCAATGGAAATACCAATAATCTCCACTCTTCTTTCTCTAGAAGCGGCAGGACTATATTTTCCATTGATTGGATCATCTGGTATATTTTTATCGGCTTTTCCTTCGCCATGTGCTATTTCCTCTAGAAATAACTGCTTTCCGATATATGGTTCGATTGCACCGTTATTATAAGTTTTAAAATGATTCATGATCGTATTGACTCGCCGACTGCTCAAAAGGGAATTAGCAACAGGGTTTGCCAATGGACTAGCATACCCTTGAATAGAGATCGTTGCTTTTTGTCCACTGCGAAGAAAACTTATCAAAGCTTCTGAGAAAATTCCTAAGGTATCATAGTTGTTTTTTAAGTCATTTTCAAAGAAAGTACGGACTTCTCTTTCTCCTTCTGCCTTGGATGGGGCGCCAGAATAATTTGCGATAAATTCATTCTGCTTTCTATAGTAGGGGTAGAATAAATCTTCGTAGTTACTACTAGTGGTCGTCTTTGAACTATTATTTGCTTTCGGGATATTATTGTCAAAGTACAGGCTAATAGGAAGTATTTCATCTAGGATGTCAATGTCTGTATTTAGATATAGGCGTTTGACTAAAGTTGTCCCTTTCTCCAGATCATTGGTATTAAAGCAAATTGTATCATTGGTATATCCGATAGCACTAGCTACGAGACAATATTCCTGATCGTTTTGAATAGTAAAACTAGATACATTGCCCTCCTTTTTTTCTGTATAAGCAATGGACGCTGTAAGAATATTTTCTAATTGGACAATGGCTGAATTTAAAGGCGCGGCTACACCAGAACTATTATCAAAAACCAAGGCATCTAAATCTAATTTGAAAATGCTAGGTTTTAATTTTACTTGTTTGATAATATCTGTGGAGGCTTTTATATCATTCGTATTAAAGCAAATAGTATCAGGGTCATATCCCTCCTTAGTGGCTATTATTTGGTACCAAGCATTTTTCTTTAAATCGGACTGTTGGAATTTATTATTATCTGTATGTGCTTCCTCAAAAATAGGGGAAGGCGTTCCAGTGCAGTCAGTTCCAGTCCACTCTATAATCTCGACTTTGGTTCCTAATAATTCTTGATCTTTTTCATCTAATGCAATAACCTTTAAATTGATACGAACAAAGTCTACTGCAAATATATCATCGCAGCCCATCTCTAGTTCATTCAGTCGAATACAACCCTGTCTATTTGAAGAAAAATGTCCTTTTTCTCCAGATGGATTGAGGGTGAAATAAAGATCATTAAAACTACTATTTAAGGGATAGCCTTCATGCTTTACGGTATTATTAGTATAGCTGAAAATATCAAAGCCTCCAAGTCCTGTTCGACTATCTGTACTAAAGTATAATGTATGACTAGGGGTATGATAAAAAGGGGTTACGTCATTTCCATTGGTACTGATAGGATGTTTTTGCACAGGACCAAAATCTTCTACTAATACTTTGCTGTAATAGATATCCATCCCCGTTTCGGACATTGTTGGATTGGACACAAAGTAGAGATATTCTTGTCCATCTTCTCCTATACCTGTTGCAGGTTGAGTCGTAGATGTGTTGGGAATATTTATATGATCGGGCAGTCTATTTGCTTTTCCCCAAGAGCCATCTGCAGTTTGATCTCTATAATACAATTGGCAATTTAACTGCCTAGATTTTCCTAGATAATTACACTGTGTAAAGTAAATTCTATTTCCATCTTGAGACAGTGCTACATGAGCGACTGTTTCATTTTTATTATTTAATTGGTCTACTACTGTTGCCCCTAAAGAATCATTCGCTACTAATGTTTTTGCAAATAAACGAGGTGGAGAAACTCGGTCGTTAGGCAATTCATATTTTAGAGAAGAGAAGTAAAGGTCCTCCCCAATAAGCAATGGTGCGAAATCAGAATATTTAGAATTGACAGTAGCTCCTAAATTTCTAATATCATAATATTCGTCCATTGTCTTAGTCCTTTCTATGGCAAATCGACAATCTTCCAAATCTGCTTTAGCCAAGTTTAAATAACGATTATTTAATGGAGGAGGGCATTCTAAAAATTGGTCAAATAAAGGTAAAGCACCTTCATAATCTCCTTGTAGTTTTTTCATAGCACCCATCCAATAAATGGCTTGGGGAATATATGCTTTGTCTTCCAGACTATCTAAATGAATCGTTCTTCTATATCCATCTTCTGCTAATCCATAAGCACCTAATTTACGAGCTGCTTCAGCGAATAAGTATTGGTCTTTTACATTCAAACTATCATAACCACTAGCCCCAAAAAACTCATCATAGGTATAATAGTTAGCACTATCTAATGCTGCTAATACCGCTTTCTCAAAGGTGTTTATGTCTTGAGCAATAATGGTAGTGTTGTAAAAAGTAAAAGTCAAAAATAGGTAACAGAAATATTTATTCATCTTTGCTTAAATAGTAGACTTGTTCGGCGGTAGCTGATGAGACGAGATGGAGGAAAATTAAATTTTACCCATATCGTCCATCAAGATGCCGCCGAACAAGTCTAATAAGGGTAGGAGCGTTGAAGTTGTTTTTCAGATCTACCCCGTGAGGGAATGGCAATTTTTTTTTACATTCTTTGACACGCATTGTCAAAGAATATCTTGTGATGTAATGTTTTGGAAATTATAATTGTTAGAGAAGCGTCGCAAAGTCAACATCATACGTCTGACTTCTGACCGTCAAACGGAGTTGACGGTCTGACCTCTGACTTCTAAAAAATAGGGCATATCTCAAACTCCTTAGGAGGTCTTACTTTTGAAAAGATATAAATCAAAGATAATTCTGGTCCTCCTTTTCTGGACGTTGCACCGTTGAAAGGAGAAGTATTAATATCGTAATTAAAACCTACAGACCAGTTATGATAATCTAATAATATGGTCGGTATCCAAGCATCTCCTAGACGATATTGTAAGGCAATACCAATAGCAACCTCTCTACTCCTTCTTTGGTTAAGGTGATATTTTAGCGTTCCGCCTAAAACGATTTCTTGATGCGGGCCTTGAAACTGACCTAAAGCCCGAAGACCTAAATCTAATTCCTCTGCCACTTTAAAACTAGACATTACGTATAGATTAAAGCGTTGATCTAAATCTAATTCAGCGCCTTCAAATAAGCTAGTATTAGGCTTGTTGAGATGGAAAATAGAACCTCCAATATCAAGCTTAGTTCTTTTAAAAGGATTTTGAAATCGGTAGTTCAGCCCAAAGGAAAAATCACCAAATCCCGTTGTTGCATTCAAACCTGTTTCTCCACTCGCTAGGCTTGGATCGAAGGTGTCGCCATTATATTGTGCGTCTACGCGCAGATTCGCATCACTCAGTCGTCTTTGTGCCAAACCTAAATGCAGCCCCCCTGTTAGAAAATGTTTTTCCGCTAATCGACGAGTATAAGATCCTGCGAATCCAATACCTGTTTGACTCAAGGTCAAATCGCCAGCCTCATCATAATTAAATAATAAGCCAACGGAGAACAAACTATTCTTTTGATTGGTATTAATGATCTTCTTCTCAATACTTGCAGAGAAGGTTTGATACCCTACAGGAACCGTCTTCCATTGATTTCTGTAATTACCAACAAAGCGAACGTCTCCTTTGTAAATACCTGATAGGGCCGGATTAATATAGATTGGAGATCGGTTGAATTGGGAATAATGAATATCTTGGGCATAGAGTACAATACATGATCCAAGAATCATGAATAGTAAAACCCCTTTTTTAAGATGTAAAGTGTTTAACACAGTCTTGTTTTTGTTTTAAAAAGCTGAAGTTCAATCTAACAGATTTACAGATTCGATGACCATATCCAGATTTAAAATGCGCAATGCTTTTACGTTGGTATTGGGTTTGTTTCTAAATAGTAAAATCTTATGATTGAATAATTTCTTAGCCATTAGGTATACTAATGTGTCCTGTTTAGGTGGACAATACCCATACTGCTAAGAATCTTCTATTAGTGTTATTAGGATATAGATATAGCTTAACTTGAGAATGAACCGCACTTTTTAATTAGTTATTAAAACTATATGATAGTTCAACTGTCAATTTTGTAATGACGAATGGAATAATTACTAATTAGTCTCAAGGAAGTATGGTTGTTTATCAGCTATCGGTAAGGGACGGTAATTTTATAGGATTCAATAAAACCCATATAGATTAAAAAGTGCATTTTTAGGCACCTATTTTAATATTGTGTGTTTTCTCTCAGTATAAAACTACCTTCTGTGTAGGTGGTGAATTCTTATAGTAAAGAATTATAAGATGCAAAGTAAGTATAATATGTATATATTAACCTCTCTATACTAAACAATATTAGCAAGTTTTAGGCATAAAAGCAATAAATTTCACTGATGTGAAAAATCATTTTTTTTATATTATATTAATAAAATTAATGTGATGATTTTAACTTCTTTTTTGTCCATTTTCGAGCAAATGTAATAGGTTGAAAAGTTTTGTTTTCTGTTTTTTAAAGTGATGTTGTTGAAAAATGAATTGATGTATCAAAAAAAACAGGTTGCTCAGCACCGCCGAACAACCTGTTTTTTAAAACTTCATTTGAGCCTCTCCCTTACTTCACAATAACTACCTCAATTCGTCTATTTTCCGCTCGTCCTTCAGGTGTATCATTGGTAGCAACAGGATTCGCAGCTCCAAAACCTTTAGTCATAATTCTATCGGCAGCAATACCTTTACTAATCAATCTTGCCTTTACAGCATCTGCACGATTTTGAGATAAGGTTTGATTAGAATCAGCATTACCTTTACTATCTGTGTATCCTTCAACAGATACTTTTACATCGGTATAAGCATTTAATATAGCTGCTAAATTGTCTACTTCTGCACCAGAAGTTCCAGTTATAGTAGCCGAGCCAGATGCAAAATTTAAGTTATTAAATCTGAATTTTCCTTCCCCATTCGCTCCACCTTTGATAAAACTCATCATCTGAGCACCTGCAGAGCCTGCTGAAAATTTAATACCATCTAAGGCTTTTAAAGCAGCATCGTTAACAGAGCCAAAGACATTCTTTACAGCGCCAGCCGCATTGGCTGCTGCATCTGCTGCACCTGTTGTTGCCGTCTTTGTTACTGCCGCTGCATCTTTAACTACATTGGTCGTTGTTGCTGCAACTTTACTGGCTGCACCATCTGCAAAACCTTTATAACCCAACCAGCCCAAAAGTCCAATAATTAATGGAATCAATAACCATTTTAGCCAAGCTAATCCACCACTAGCTGCTTCAGTTACTTCTTGTTTGACCACCTTTGGTGCTGCTTTTTTTGCTTTAACTACTTTCTCTGGTGTGGCAACTTTTTCTTTTTTAACTTTTTTCTTTACCACCTTTTTAACAGGCTCTGCTACTTTGACTTCTTCTTTAGTCCATCCAAAGCTAGAAAGCTGTAATACATTTTTCATACCTTCTGGAAGTGCACCAGATAGGTTATTCTTCTGACCTTGTATTAGGTTCATTAAGCCTTTTGCATCCAAACCTTTCCCTGTTACTTCTTTGCCTAGCATACTCATTAGAAAAGGCGTTGCTAATTTCATTAACTTAGAAGAAGCTTCCTTTTTCATACCACTTTGTGCTGCAATAAGGTTGGAAGCTTCTCGCTGCTTATTGCCCATAAAAGTTGGTAAATCCCTAGTTCCTACATTCACTAAGCCGTTAATGGACTGCGGACTTCTAGTAAAAATTTGATCTACATTGTTTAGTATTTCAGGATTCGCTTTTTCTACTGTTTTGAAGATTTGAGAAGCGCCTTTTTCCGTAGATCCTTTTTCTACTAAAGCAGCTAATATAGTCGCATATGTACCACTAATTGCTGTTTCTGTCTTGTCACTTTCTTCTCCTAAAAAGGTAGGAGAATGTTTAGCTAAACTAGTGCCAATGTTGTTTTTTAGTTCGCTTAGTAAGTTTAATGCCATTAGATTTTTTTATTAAAAATTAGTTGGTTAGGGAGTAGGCAATAAATAAAGTACCCGTTATGGCGCAGTTATTTTTTTGTGTAAGTAATTCAAAAAATCGAAGCATAGCTGGGCTACGGTTCTATTTTTTGGGTTTCTTACACAGAAAAAGAACAAGTCAGAATGGGTAAGTTATTTTTTTCCTAGTCCCTTATGATGAAATATTGTCACATA
>CAKZUM010000678.1 GCA_937921525.1 uncultured Saprospiraceae bacterium | reverse complement strand
TGGGTACAACCACTAGCAGGAAACGGGATGTATACTGTTTTTTTTATAATGGGGTTTTCTGCACTATCCATTATGCTTGGTTTTTTTTATCGGCTTACTAGTGTACTTTTTTTTCTAAGTTTCACCTATGTAGAGTTGATTGATAAAACCAATTATCTAAATCATTATTACTTTGTTAGCTTAATTAGTTTTTTATTAATCTTCTTACCTGCTCACCGATATTTTTCCTTAGATGTTTTTTTTCGACCTTCCTTAAAATTAGAAAAAGTATCTGCTTGGACCATTAATATTATAAAATTTCAATTAGGGATTGTTTACTTCTATGCGGGATTAGCAAAGCTTAATTATGATTGGTTAGTTAATGCCTTACCACTTAAAATTTGGCTACCTGCTAAAACGAATGTGCCATTGATTGGTTGGTTGTTTAATTATAAATGGTCTGCTACCCTATTTAGTTGGTGCGGCGCTTTGTACGATCTGACGATTCCTTTTTTACTACTCAATAAATATACTCGACCACTGGCGTATGCTGCTGTTATTGGTTTTCATATAATGACGGCAATGCTATTTCAGATAGGGATGTTTCCATATATTATGATCCTCTCTACTTTGATATTTTTTCCTGCTTCTTTTCATCAGCGGATTATTGATTTGTTTCCTAAGAGAATAGCTATTCCCCATTGGCTAAAGCCAATGAAAAAATTGAACGCAGAGGTGCAGAGATACAGAGCTTTTCTATTTTTTCTACGAAAAAATCTCCGCTACTCCCCGTCTCTGCATTCAAAAAAAACTTTGGCTTTAGCCAATAATACTAAAGAAGTAAAAAGAAATAATAAAACCAATAGCTGGAAAAACATAAGCAAATACGCCCTCATTACTTACATCAGTTTCCAATTACTTTTTCCATTTCGACATCTCCTATATCCTGGTAATTTATATTGGACAGAGCAAGGGTATCGATTTTCTTGGCGGGTTATGTTGATGGAAAAAGCAGGCTATGTGGTCTTCCATGTGTACGATCCTGAGACAGGTAAAATGGAACAAGTCAACAACTATCAATATCTAACCAAGACACAAGAAAAACAAATGAGTACGCAACCAGATATGATCTTACAGTTTGCTCATTTTTTAAAAGATAAATATCAAGAAAAAGGTTTTCTACAACCACAAATCACTGCCGAAAGTTATGTGACTTTGAATGGGCGCAGGAGCAAAGCTTTCATTGATCCAACGGTCAATTTATTAGAAATAGAAGAGGGATGGAGGCATAAGGATTGGGTGCTGGCTTGGGAGGTAGAGAGGTGAAATTTAATAGTATTGTGTAAGTAAATCTTACATCACATATCTTAAATCATACATCATAAATCAGTCTAATTTCACCTAATAAGCAGATGTATGATTTATGAATTCTGATTTATGATGTATGATTTTCATCACACCTGTGCCCTCAATGCTATATGATGATCGTACTGCATCGAAGTTACAAATCATAGCCGTCAGGTTAAGAGACGGACTCTTAGTAGCAGACACTTAGAAAGTGGCTGATACTTAGGTCTACGAAAAGGTGCCAGCCATTTTTAAAATGTCTGCCACCAATATTTCGTCGTTAATGACCTGATTATCAAGCGCCTTTTCTGATAGCCTGACGGCTATGGTTTGTAACTTAAACCTCTTATGAGGCTATTCCTAAAGCTATAGGCACCTCACATTATTTATAAAAAATCCCTAAATCCACCAAACGATGATACGTATCCATATCTAACAATCCCTTTAGTCTGTTATGTAGTAAATCTTCGTCTTGGTTAAACTTATACAATTCTACTATTTCGATATATTTTAAGACCTGTCCATCTGAAAGGCCGATTGTTTTCTGAATATTCGTGACTTGAAGAGGATGTTTCAACTCCATGTCATTAAACCGTAGATTGACAAATCGTTTTTGAATTATTTCTATAGGACTCAAAACAGTTTCAAATTCTTTTTCTCGAATATCCACTAATTGTTGTAATCTTCCAGGGCTTGGTTTTTGTTTCTTGGCATCTCTGAATTTGATAATGATCGGCCTAATTTTCTTAGCTCTTTCAGGCGCCAAAGCAAGGGCTTTCGTCAATAAAGAATAATACCTAGTCGGCTCTTTAGGATATACATCAATATCAAAAGCCCGATTATATGCAGCGGTGTAGGATTTATCTAATTCTGCTAAGACCCTCTGTTTTTGGGCAGCATTTTTCTGTTCTATAGACGCTTCCTTTTCTTTACAGGCGATAAGCAGTAGGGATACCAAGACAAAGGAAAACAGTATCTTAAAAATACGCATATTATGGTTTTTGAAAAAATAAGATAAAAATAGGGAAAATAATACACTGTGTATTTAAATTACATAAGCGGTTTTTTCTTTTATAAAAAATGGACTATCCCCAAAAAACTGGACAGTAGGTTAAGGTATGAAAAACACTTAAATTTACAGTCATGAAGCGAAAAATATTTTCAAGCGCTTTTAAAACGAAGGTTGTTTTAGAGGCATTAAAAGAGCGAGATTCTGTAAAAGATATTGCCCTCAAACACAAAATTCATCCGCAACAAGTAAGCAATTGGAAACGAGAATTTACATCTAAAGCAACACTCGTTTTTGACAGCGGAAAACGCTCTAAAAAAAGTGAAGCAGAACAAGAACGAGAT
>CAKZUM010000677.1 GCA_937921525.1 uncultured Saprospiraceae bacterium | reverse complement strand
GAGAAAAAGGTGAGAAAGGAAAGAAAATTTTGCTAGCAACTTGTGATTGTGCTTATAAAATAAAAAAGCCCTGTAAATCATGGATTTACAGAGCTAATTATGTCGGGGCGGCAGGATTCGAACCTGCGGCCCCCTGTTCCCAAAACAGGTGCGCTAACCGGACTGCGCTACGCCCCGAACTAAAATTGACCGAAGTCAATTTATTTTTTTACGAAGTGGCGGTGGAGGCGGGATTCGAACCCGCGGAACAAGTTTCCCCGTTCGTCAGTTTAGCAAACTGGTGGTTTCAGCCACTCACCCACTCCACCAAATATTATGATGAAAACCTCCTGAGAGATTCGCTTTTCTTGTAAAGCAGCGCAAAGGTAATTAACCTTTAACTAAAAAACAAGGGACTTTTTTAAGAAGTTTTATTTTTTTTATTCTTTGCTTTTTTCTCAAAAATAGAACCGTTGTTCTATTCGATTAGTTCCTTAAGCTTGATTAAAAACGGGAGTATTTTTAATAGGTTGCATGATCTGATATAGAAGTTGTTGAAGGATGCAATTTAATGTTCGAGAAACAGAATATATTAATTTCTATAATACATATTTAAACCTATACTCTATTTTAAGTACCTATATAAATATAAAAAGGCCTGCCCAATTATTGGCAAGCCCTTTATTTTTTACAGCAGCAATTCATACTGTATGGAATTAATAACGTTTATAAACCAAGTGAGTGATTGACTATCAGCCAAGTACACAAGTTAACTAGACCATAATCCCAATTTGTGCGCTTCGAACTGCCCCAAAGATAAAAAAACTTATAATTTAATGCGAGAACTTCGACCTAAAATTATCAAAAAAAATGGGCAAGTACTGAATTTAGTCCTTGCCCAATCATTTTGTATGACCTTTGATATTTACATTAGATCATGCACCTATCTTATTAGCGTTACATCCCCTGATAAGGTCGATGTAGATCCATCATTTAGTCGAACTTCGATTGCATATATATAGACGTCAGGATTCTGTCTCTGCCCTTTATACAGTCCATTCCAACCTTGTGAAGGGGTGTCATTATCGTAGATTTTAGTTCCCCATCTATCAAATATTTTAAAATCTAATACTTCCGTTACCTCACTACAGCCTGACTCAGAGAGTATTACATTGAAAAAATCATTCGTACCATCACCGTCTGGTGTAAAGGCATTCGGTAGCATTGTACCATTTGGATTAAATACACCAATATTATACTCATAGGTTTCTGTCCCAAAGCAGACATCATTTACTGTTAATGTAAAAGATACATCCGTGCTTGTATTTAGTGTAGGGGTGGTACAGTTACCAATCGCCCCACCATCTGGACAGTCTATTATGCTAGTTTGATCAAATACTAAAGAGGCTACTCCATTATTTACAATAGGTAACGGGAAAGAACTACCTGTAACTATACATGTATCTAATCCTCTAGCAACAACAGGTACTGCATTATTAACGGTTATTGTTTTTGAAATTTCATCCATACAGCCATTTGAGCTATTCTCTACTTGAAGTGTTACCGTAAAATCCCCTGTACTTGCATAGTCAAGTAATGGAGAGACACTATTGGAGGTTTCGCCATTACCAAAATCCCAAGTGAAAGCATTACTTCCTATTGATTCATTAGAAAAGGAGACATTAGAATTACATGGGTCTGTAGAGGCTGTAAAATCTGCTATTACTTGATTGACTGCTATATTCGCCTCTGCTGAGATAGTGCATCCTTCTGGGCCAACTAAATCTAATTTCAAGGGTGCTTGTCCATTTGGAGGCACTTCATCTACGACAAACGTCTTTGTAGGCTCGTCTGTACCAGATGTCTCTCCTTGGAATAACCACGAGTAAGAAGAAACGCCTACTAAATTCACTGCACTAGCCACTACTTCTTCTCCTTTACAGAATGGTCCACCATTTAATTGAATATCCCCCTCTGGGCCGATGAAATTAAAAACTCGATCTGTTCTATCTGCACAACCATAAGAGGTTTGAGTATTCAAAGTAACGGTGAACGATCCTTTTCCGAAAAAGGATATGGCTTGTCCGCCTATGCCGCTACTCCCATTTCCAAAATTCCAAACAGAAGATAATGGACTTGTTGTTTGGGAGGTGTTAGAAAAAGCCACATTTTGAGAATGGCACAATGGATCATTTCCATCCACACCCGTTGCAAAAGATGCAACTGGATAATCTTGAACATTGACTGTTCGAGTAGCTTGTCCAGGACAGCCTGTTGATTTTTCACTAAAATTCAAGACTACATCGTAAGTTCCACCTTCATTATACGTGGCAGACGCCGTGGATATATCCGAGCCAGCGCCATTGCCTAAATCCCAATTAAAGTTTAAACTAGAGCCTCTTTCTGTAAAATCTGATGCGGAGAAATTTACCGTCTCGCCTGCACATATATTCGGTATGGCTGGGTCTGTTGTTATTTGACTTTCTGGATTATAGGTTTCTATTTCCATTGTCTTTTCCCCTGGGCATCCTTCACTATCCTCTATACTTAGTGTTACCGTTATGGAGCCATTTCCTGGATCAATACCGTAGGTATAACTAGCATTTTCCATTTCTGACATCCCTGTTCCATCGCCAAAGTCCCACATATATGTTTCAATATTATCCGCCGTTGTTGTACTATTATTATCGAAGCTAACGGACATTGGAAAACAGATGGTTGACTTATCCATAGTAAAGTCAGCAATAGCTTCATAAACAAAAATAGGATAGGAAGAAGTATCTACACATCCATTTACATCTTCGACAACTAATTCAATCGTATAAAAGCCAGTATCTGGATAAGAAATTTCATTATTAGTAGGCTCATTAATTGTTAATGGACGAAGTCCTGGGTGATCAAAATGCCAAGTATAGCCTTTGAAACAAGACGTGTCTACATCTTCTGCCAAGTTAGCATCTAAACTTACAGGCTGATTTTTACATTGAGAAAATTCTACCATGCCTACGGAGGCCAAATCTCTAACCTTTACAATTGTGCTGTCTACCGATGCAGGACAACCTGTGGCAGGATTCTCAGCTATCAATCGGACTTTATAGTCTCCAGAACCGTAGGTATGCGTTGGCGCATCTGCTGTATCCATCTCGCCATCTCCAAATTCCCAAGTGAGGGTAGTTGCTTCTTCACTAAGGCTAGTGAAACTCACGTTCAACGGGTCATCACATGGAATAGTGTAGTCAATTTTTGCAGCAGGACCTTTTATCGTTATAAAATCTGATTTTGTAATAGAATCTAAACAACCATTATACCCCACGACCATCGTTACCCCAAAGCTACCTGCTGAAGATTCAAACGGAATGGCAGGGTTAGCTTCATTAAAACAATGAGAAGAGGCATTATTATTTGTATAATAGTGCCATTCATCAATTAAATCTGAATTAGAATTATCTGAAAAAGTAATTGCCTCTCCTTGACATGCTTCAGTTTTGTCGGTAGTAAAATCTGGCGTAATCGCACTCCCCACCTCCACTCGTACACTATAGGAAGTATCCACACAACCTAAATCATTCGTGATTACCAACTGAACATCGTACTCTCCTGCATTATTAAACGTGTAACTATGCGGATCGGCAGTGCTAAAATTAGCCGTCTCCCCATTATCGTAAATCCATTCGTAGTTTATAATATCTTGCGTAGAGCGACTAGAGTCTGAAAATTCCACCGTTAATGGCCAACAGCCAGAAACTGTATCTGGCATAAAACGAGCTAATGGTATATCTAAGATTAATTCTTGTGTGGAGCTATCTACACAACCAGTTGCTGTGGTTACAGTCAAGGTAGGATTAAAAACAAACTCTCCATTTTCATGGAAAGGAGATTCATTATCCGCAAAATATTCGTGAACAATAGCAGCGGTTGTACTAGTGCTATCATCACCAAATCTCCATTCATACTGCACATCCGTTCTGTTGACCGATGGTGTAAAAGATACAGCAAATGGTTCTGAACAGCCATAATTGGGATTCATAGCGAACATAGGTTCTGCTTTGTCTACCATGATGGTCTTAGATATATCATCACTACATCCCCCCGGCGAATTTGCTATTAATCGAATGGTATACTCGCCAGCTTCTGTAAAGGTAATTTCTGGATTAACTTCTGTTGAAGAAGTTAAGCCTACAATATCCCATACATAATCTGCTGCCGAAGAAGTATTTTCAAAAATTACAGGTACGCCCGCACATACATTCTCTGGTACATTAAATGATGGAACTGGAGAACCAATACTGACTATAGAAGAAAAAGTCTTTGTACATCCCTTTTCAACATCTGTGGCACTCAAAGTAACCGTGTAATCCCCATTTTCTGTATATGTCTGAGCCCCTGGATCAGCTTCTGTAGAAGTCATCCCATTTCCAAAATCCCATTCAAAAGTAATATTACCATTATTAGGTGTTTGATTGCCAAAAGAAACAGTTAATGGTGCCGAACAACTTGCAGCAGGGTTTGGATTGGTAGCAAATCGGACGGCTGGACCAGCCACTACTTCTACCGCATTTGGAAACTGTTGCGTGACATCACAATTCTCATTGGATGTATTTACTTCTAGTGCTACTGCAAATATGCCTGCATCTTCATAGGTCTTCATCACACTTTCCCCAGTCACCGAAGTACCATCATCAAATACCCAACGCTGAGATAAGACCTCTACTCCATTCGGAATTGCTGTAGTATTTGTAAAAGTTACATCCAACGGCGAACACCCACTCATAGGCTCTGCTGCAATAGCTAAATTAAGCTTGTCTGACACCTCAATCGTAATAGATCCAACGACATTTCCTGTCTGCGATGCCCGAAATTCTACCTCATAGGTACCCGGTATCGTAAATAAATTACTTGGATTCGCCACTTCAGAAGTACCTCCATCTTTAAAATCCCAAAAGAAGGAAGTCGCATCTGTGGGTGCTGTAAAATCGACTCGTAGAGGAATACAACCTGAGGTTATATCTGCTGTCTGTGCATATAGTCCTATGCTCGACAAAATGGATATAACGACTATTAATGGGTAGGTAAAACGGTTCTTTATCATAATGATTTCGGAAAAATTAGCAAGGATAAGACAAGTGTATTTAAAAGCTGAAAAGGAATACCATTCCCTACTTCCGTAAACTTGTCTAAAACAAGCATCAAAAATAACAATTGATATAGAAAGTTGTGAAACCATTTGGTAATTTCGCAATATAAATGACTGAATCCTTTAATGTAGCTAATACTAGGGGTTTCATTTATATGAAAATATGTAAGTTTGCCTTGTATTATTAGAGCAGAGAATAGAGATCAGAGAGTAGAGACAGTTTTTGTTTTCAGCCAATGAAATTTCGTTGTCTTTTTAAACGTAAGAAAGTCACTCATCTGTATTCTCTGCTCTCTACACTATAAAAAATAAAGTATGCGATATACCTTTTATTCAATTTCAACTATCTTTCTTATACTCTTTTTGAGTGCAAATGTTATAGCTCAAGAGGAACGACCATTAGTCATTGAAAAATCAGAATTGCCTTGTGTGAAGAAAACCTTCAATGTGGTGGCTCATATTGTTAAAAATGAAGGGGACTCCTTGGGAGTAGAACAAGATTCTATTGCAGCGGCATTAGCTAAAGTGAATGACTTATATGCGCCCATCTGTGTAGATTTCAAAATTTGTGAAGTAAAAATTATTGAAAACTACCAATACGATACGGTTCAAACCTATGAATGGGACGAGCTGCAGGTCACCTATCACCAAGCTAATAAGATTAATATCTTTTGGGTAGGTGAATTTGAGTTTGAAAATGAATTATGTGGCGTAGCTGAGTTGGGTGGTATTGCCAATACAGAGAATGGTGGTATATTAATGAAAAAAGGAGATTGTGTGCATGAAATGGCAATTGCGCATGAGCTAGGTCGTTACTTTGGCGTTCCGTATACCTTCGGTGAAGGTGAAGAACGGACAGAAGAGTTAGTTAAAAGTAGTAATTGCGAAGAAACAGGCGACTTTATATGTGATACCCCCGCTGATCCATTTTTAATTGAAGATGATCCAGCACAATATGTAGATGAAGGAAAGTGCCGCTTCACTAATCAAGATCAAGATGATGAAGGGGAATGGTATGTGCCACAGGTAGGCAATATCATGTCCTATTATCCAGATACTTGTAAGTGCTTTTTCACGGACGGTCAGTATCGTGTGATGGTACAAACTTATCAAGATAGTGGGGCTCGGATGTGGTAAATTGAATGGTAAATGGTAAGTTTGCTTGACCGTACGTTGACTTAGCTTTTTCTTACAATTGAGTGACTATCTGCCTGTTTTAGCAAGCTTGACAAAATTAATGGTTATTAAGACTTTAACTGTCAAATAAAAGAAATAGTCAACATCAAGCAGGGATTTACCATTTACCATTTACCATTTAAATTACGGGATGTAGCGCAGCCCGGTAGCGCACACGCCTGGGGGGCGTGGGGTCGCAGGTTCAAATCCTGTCATCCCGACGACTTAAACAAATGGGTGGTACTGTAATAGACTTGCTCGGCGACATCTTGATGGACGATATGAGCAAAATTTAATTTTGTACGGCGTTATTTTTTTTAGCAATAGCTACGCAGGCTGACTGAGAATACTCCATCTTACAAATTTTCGTTGATTTTAAAATTCTAAGTTTTTGATAACCAAGACTTACCAAGTTTTGAAAACTTGGGAAGTCTGCCAAAAACAGCATTCTCGGTCAGCCTGTACGGCTATTCCGAAAAATTTTGCCTTATACAAAACTAAATTTTCCGCCATCTCGCCCCATCAGCTATCGTCGAACAAGTCTAATAGTATCACCCATACGCTTTTTTAAAAAATCCTATCAAAATATCCAACGAAACAATTTTATACCCCTAAAATAATACCTACTATTATAGCCAAAATTACTAGTACAAAGAGGGTTCTTGTAATCTTTGCTTTCCGTTTAAAGGAAGGATCCGAAGCGTAAGACACCATAATTGAAAGTAATTTAGCCTTATATCTATCTAATTGTTTAACAATATCAACACAACTCCTTGCAATTTCATACTCTTGAAGCTCTATATAATACTTAGCTTTCAAGGCATAAAAATGGGTAACTGTATAGGGATCAAAGACTCTAAAGTCAGGATATTGGTGATGGATATTGAATTCTTTACCAAAAATAAATTCATATAACTCAATATTAATCTTCTTTAGATTCAATGCATACTCAATATCTACTAAAGGATAGCCTTTATAATTCAAGAAATTTTCTTTTAATCGTTCTAAGTATTTCTCTTCTTGATGAAGCGATTTAAAACAGTCTGCAATTTGGACATGAATGAACGGTTCCTCAGGAAATTTTTCATTAAGTCGTTCATATTCAAGTAAAATTTCTAAATCGTCATCTTCAGAAATTCTGTCACCGATAGAAGATATAGGCAACAATGCTCCTTTATTTTTTAGTCCATACACTACTGCACCTTCACTTATTTTTATTGGACCAAAATGGGTTTCCAATATTTCAAAATCTTCTTCAATCGAATTAACTAACATCTCTCCCAAATTATTTTGTAAGTCCAATTTGGTATTAAATGTTCTTTTCTGAGGCCTATTCTTTCCCTTTTTGGGTTTTCTTTTCTTACGATTTTTAGCCATATTAATTGTTGACTTTTAAAATGAATAGCGTATATAACAATTCAGGGGGCATTTTTTTGAAATTGATCAGATCACTTGCAGTAGACCGATCAAGCTGAATGTTTCATCTGACTACTGTAAGTGCACTGTGTAGTAAGTGATCAGATGAATAAATTTCTTACTCCTATTTTTTTATACATTCAAATGAATAAGAAACGAGAGGACAATAAAACATACGTCTTCTGCTTTAAGATTATTATTCCACTTGGGCTTAAAAACGGGATTTATATAGAAATATGATGTATGATTTCCAGAATCAATCACTCCCGCTAATGGATTTATTAACAGCATCATGCGCCCTCAACTCCGTAACACTAGTCACGCCCAACTGCACCATATTATTCTTCAAATCATCTATTAGAATATGGGCAACATGGTCTCCGCCATACTTCCCAATAGCAGCTACTCCGTAAATAAAGGGCCTGCCCGCCATGATAAAATCTGCTCCTAAAAACAAGGCACGCATCATATCTAAACCTGTTCTTATACCACTATCGAATATAATGGGGACTCTTCCTGCTACCTCTTTTACAATAGCCGGTAATGCTTCGATAGCTGCTGGTGCGCCATTAAACTGACGCGCTCCATGATTAGAAACACCAATGCCATCTAAACCAATTTCAATGGCTTTGGCAGCATCTTTTGGATGTAATATCCCTTTTAAAATAACAGGCCCATCCCACTCTTCTTTTAAGGCTTTACAATAGTCCCAAGACAGGGTGCCACCTAGGCGATTGCCTACGAAACCACTAGTAAATTTCAAATCGCTATTACCCGTGTAGTGTTCTACTGTTCTCAATCTTGGTAGTCCATTTCGGAGGGTGTAGTACGTCCAAGCTGGATGGGTAATTCCTTCCCAGATCATCTTTGGAGTAATTCTGGGTGGCATGGTTAATCCCGCCCGTTTAGTCCGTTCTCGTCTGCTTGCCATCGGTACATCTGCGGTGACTAAGAGAGTATGAAAACCTGCCTCTTTTGCTCTTTTTAATAAGGATTGTCTGAGTGCTTTATCTTTTGGTGGGTATAATTGAAACCAGCCCATATTACCGACATACTCGCCGACTGTTTCTGGCGTTTCTGTGGCTACCGTACTTAAAGAATAAGGTATTTGTAATCGGTTGGCGGTAGCTGCTAAATAATGTTCTACTCTAGGCCACATGAGTCCTGTTAGACCAACTGGTGCGACTCCGATCGGCGCACTATATTTTTTTCCAAAAAGTATAGTTTCTACATTTGCCTCTATCATGCCCTTACAGAACTTTGGCAGGAAAGTAATATTTTGAAAGGCCGCTCGATTTCTATCCAATAAATCTTCGTCTCCTGTACCTGCTGACAGATATTGCCAAGCTACATTTGGAATGCGCTTTTTGGCTTTCTTGGCTAGATCAATGATGGCTGGATATTGATTATTAAGTTTCGCTTTCTTTTGCTCGTATGACATTACTTTATGTGTAAAAAGTTCTTAATATCTTGATGAGCAATCAAACATTCTTT
>CAKZUM010000676.1 GCA_937921525.1 uncultured Saprospiraceae bacterium | reverse complement strand
ATTACAAGATTTATTAATAAAAAACAAACAAGATTTCGGAGATATACTGGATCGTCCAGCACATTACGAAACACAGATTATTTATACGCAGATCAATAGAGATTCAGTCAATATGCCTAGTTTCACTTCTTTTGAATATGGGGTAAATACAGATCAATATTTTTATCCTGCCAGTACCGTAAAATTTCCAACCGCATTAGTAGCCCTAGAAAAATTAAATCAATTAAAAGTTATTGGGCTGGATAAAAATACGCCTATGCGAACAGATGCAGGCAGTCCTCCTCAGACGAAAGCTTTTACAGATGCTACTTCAGAAAATGTATTACCTAGCATTGCCCATTACATCAAAAAGATTTTTTTAGTCAGTGATAATGATGCCTATAATCGCCTCTATGAATTTGTTGGTCAAGAACAATTAAATAAAAGCTTATGGAATAAAGGCTTTACAGATACTAGATTGATTCATCGCTTATCAGCACCTGGATATGATTCTTTGAGTAACCAATATACGAACCCAGTTACTTTTTATACAGGGGATAAAATACTTTATCATCAAGGAGAAGTGCGAAGTAAAGCGTCTCCAATATTTGAATTAGAAAATGAAATTAAAGGGAAAGGATATGAAAATAACGTTGGTAAAATAATAGCCGAACCTTTTGATTTTCGCTATAAAAATTATTGCTCTCTTAGAGATTTGCAGGCTCTTTTACAAACCACTTTATTTCCAGAATCTGTACCAGCTAATCAACGCTTTGATTTGACAGAATCAGATTATCAATTGCTTTATCAATATATGTCGCAACATCCAAGAGAAGGGCAATACCCCTATTTCGACCAGCCAGATGGATATGTAAAATTCTTTCTATTTGGTGGGAATGAAGAAACAATACCCGACCATATCAGAATATTTAATAAAGTGGGAGATGCCTATGGTTATTTGACAGATGTAGCCTATGTGATTGATTTAAAAAATAATATAGAATTTATGATCGCTGCGACCATTCATGTCAATGACAATCGGATTTATAATGATAGTGTATATGAGTATGACACAAAAGGTTTTCCGTTTTTTAAAAAACTTGGACAGCTTATTTATGAATATGAATTGGGGCGAGAGAGAGCATACCCTGCGGATTTGAGTAGATTTAGAAGTATTGATTATAAGTAAGTAAGAATTTAATCTTAGAATTCTATTCATTGACATTGATCGTCGAGGTTTGTAATCTCGATGTGATACGATAATCATACTGCATCGAGGTTACAAACCTCGACGATCTTGCATCGTTCACAGTAGATCACAAATAATCTAAAAATATACAGTATCAAACTTTTAAACAATTTCAATAGTCCGATGAACCAATCCCTATAGTTTTTTATTCTTACCTTGCAGGAACTAATATAGATTATTTAATATCATTTTGTATTCAAGAAAATGGCGGAGCAAAAGAAGTTTGATTATCAGTTGTTTGGGAGAGTGATTGCGTTAGCAAAGCCTTATCGAGGTATATTTATTACCGCAGGAGTGCTAGCAGTTGTATTAGCCCCAGTAGCTACCTTGCGCCCATACTTGATTAAAGTGATGGTGGACGACTATATTTTTAAATTCGATATTCCAGGGATGACAAGGGTCGCGATGCTGATTGGGGTTGTGTTGCTTGTTAATGTATTATTACAATATGCTTTTATTTATAGCACCAATTGGCTAGGTCAATCGGTGATTAGAGATTTGAGAGTGAGTGTATTTAAACACATTACCAATCTAAAATTGAGCTATTTCGATAAAACCCCTATAGGTACTTCTACTACTCGAACAATCAATGATATAGAAACGATTAACACCGTCTTTTCGCAAGGGGTGATTACTATTCTTGCAGATTTGTTGACCCTGTTTGCGGTATTGGGTATTATGCTGTACACAAGTTGGAAATTAACTTTAGTCTGTTTGATTACGATGCCTTTTTTAATTGGAGCAACCTATATTTTTAAAGAAAAAGTAAAAGCGTCCTACCAAATCGTTCGAACACAAATTTCTCGAATGAATGCTTTTTTGCAGGAACGAATTACAGGCATGCGAATGGTTCAAATATTCAATGCAGAGGAGCAAGAAATGGATAAGTTTAAAACCATCAATCGAGAATATACGGAAGCCAATCTCAATGCTATATTATACTATGCTATTTTTTTTCCAGTTGTAGAGATTATCTCTGCTGCTTCATTAGGTTTGATGGTATGGTATGGGGCTAGGGGGGTAATAGGGGGAGAAGTTACATTAGGTGCTTTAGTCGCATTTCCGATTTTCTTATCTATGTTGTTCCGACCTATGCGAATGTTAGCAGATAAGTTTAATACCCTGCAAATGGGCTTGGTTGCCGCAGATCGGGTATTTACCTTATTAGACAGCAAACAACAAATTGCCAATACAGGAACGATTTCGCCTGATCGCCTAAAAGGAGACTTAGCATTTCAAGACGTAAGCTTTGCCTATATCGCTAAAGAATATGTGTTAAAAAACATCAACTTTAAAGTGAATGCAGGCGAGACCTTGGCGATAGTTGGTAGTACAGGTTCTGGAAAATCTACGATCATCAATATTTTGAATCGCTTTTATGAATTGAATAGTGGAGAAATTTTAATTGATGGTACGGATATTCGTTCTTATGAACTCAAAGCCTTAAGAAAAAGAATTGCTGTTGTTTTACAAGATGTATTTCTATTTTCTGGCTCTGTTATGGAAAATATTACGCTTCGGGATGCCTCTATCAGTAAAGAGACGGTCATAGAAGCAGCAAAAATGATTGGCGCACATGAATTTATTATGAAACTGCCCGGCGGATATGAATATGAGGTGATGGAACGTGGTGCAACCTTATCTATGGGGCAGCGACAATTAATCTCTTTTGTACGAGCCTTAGTTTTTGACCCAGATATACTCATCTTAGATGAAGCGACTTCTTCTATTGACCCAGAATCAGAATCAGTTATCCAATATGCAATAGAAACTTTAATTGCTAAACGTACTTCTATTATTATCGCCCATCGTTTATCTACGATTCGCCATGCCAATAATATTATGGTTTTGGATAAAGGAAAGATTATGGAATTTGGTCCGCATCAAGAGTTATTGCAATTGGAAGATGGACATTATAAGCAGTTGTATGAAATGCAATTTGTGGAAGTGGAGGCGTAGAGCCAAGTAAAGCGGATTGTTAATCCGCATTACTTCCGAGCCACAATCTGCGTAATCACCGCCGAATAAATAAACCCATTCTTAGTCTTTTCCTGTTCTACCCAATAAGCCTTTAAAGCTTCAAAATCTATTGGGGTCATTAAACCTTGTTCCAAAAAAATCGGTGCAAAATCATTAAAGGCATCTCGCCACCAGTTCCACCAGCGGTGTTGCACGGGTGCCATACCACCTACACAAGTCTGCGATTCAATAGTAAAACCTGCTTGTTCTAAAAAATTAGGGAGATACGTACCAATTTTAGCATCGCCCCCATTATTTAAATAAAATTGATTCCAAGCTTTCGTATGCGCATCAAAACTTTCATTGGCAGGAGCACAAGTAAAACTATCCAAAGTCAAATATTCCATCGCCACAAATACTCCTCCTGGTTGTAGTTTTTTATAAACAGCCTCCAAGACCGCAGGTAAATCTCCAATCAAAAAAGCTAAGAACCAACGACAAAAGGCCGCATCATATAGTCCTTCCTGATTGGGCAAATCTAAAATATCAGCATGTAATAGTTCTATATTTTGGGTCTTTCGCTTCTGGATTTGAAAACGCAAGTAATTCTGGTACAAACTAGCTTTATCTAAAGCCGTAATATGTGTTTTGGGGCAGTTATTCGCTAATTCAAAAGTCGTAAAGCCGGGGCCACAACCTAAATCTAGTATATTTTTACAATCTGCTAATTTGGCTGACTGAATAAGTGCTTGTGTCTCTGGTTGCCAAGCTAGATGCTGGCGATCTAGTCGTTCTATTTCTTGTTGATGAACCCCTATAAAGTAATCTTCACTCATCTGTTTTGTTGTTTTTTAACGGATTTTCGATAAGTATTTAAGAAATACAATTACGAAAGAAGGTTGGTGGTGAGAGTGGCACTCCGATAGTTTCTGCTACCAAAATAGTCTACTAAATTATGGTCTTTTTATTTTATATTCTTTCTGAGAATCTCTTTGACATAGTCTGGAAGCTCTTCACCAACTTCTTCTGAATTAGATTTTAAGGCATCATATTCTTTAACTTCATCGCCTTGCCAAGTCAGATCTAATTTTCTTGCCTCATTCAAGGCTACATGTGAATAGTTTTCAGGATAAGCCCAGTAACATGATTTGCATTTTTCTAAATCTTTTATTTCAGTTAGATTCTTGCAATGTTCACAACTCCATGACTTAGCTCTATTACTTGTACCACTAAGTAACATGAAATCTTCAATATTTGGCTTTCCTTCATTCTTATCTCCAGCTAATTCATATGGGATTCTATGATCAATCTGAAGAGCTCTAGATTCCAGTTTTACATTGCTAATTAAACAGATTTGACCATATCTTTGTATTAAATCTCTTTTGAAGTTCTTTGGCCAACTTATGCGTCCTTTTACCCGATCTAATCTTATTGTTGAAAAATCTCCAAAAGTGTAAGCTGCAATATTTCTTTTTCCATCACTTGATTTAACTTTATTTGTTATTAAGGGAATCCCTGCCTCTCTAACATCTCTAGCTGCTCTTGGTGCATGGTTGTAGCCATAGTCTTTTTCAAGTTCTTCAGTTGTTATTTGACCATATTTAATGATGTGATCAATTACAATTTTAGCTCTTTTGTTTTTTATGCTATCAAAAATTTCTTGAATCCTTTTAGGTATCTCTTGTTTGCTCATAATAACTGAAGTTGCTTTGGTTTTAGTGCTACTTCTTTTGGTAATTCAATTGATAGTTTTTCGGTTAGAGCTTTTGATAAATATAGAGATTCGTAAGTTATATCGGTTTGACCAAGTAAAGTTGAAGTTGTTGATCTTCCAACTTCAATCATTATTTTTTGAAGTTCAAGTTTCTTTGGTAAGTCTCTACCATATGATTTACTTCCTAATTTGCCATCAAAACTTATTAAATAAGACACATTTTTGTGATTTAGTAATTCTAGATTAGAAATGAATTCTTCTAAATTCAACCCAGCTAAATATCTAGAATCTTTTTTATTGGATGTACCTTGATAAGGAGGGTCCATATATATTAAGTCATTTTCAGTTGCTTCTTCAAATATTTTAGCGTAGTCCAACGCAGTAAACTTTGTTTTACCTTTTAACAAATTTGATATTTGTAATATCTCTTTTCGCATTGTTTTGGGTAATTTGCCTTTTCTTCTATTATCTGGAGACTGATTAAATTCACCTAAAGAATTATATCTAACAGCACCTTTAACACATCTAGCTAGTACGTACAAAAAGTCTTTAGGCTTTTTATTTATATTAAATCTATGTCTTATTTCTTTGTAATATTCACGTTCATTTCCTAACTGTTTCTGCCAAATTTCTTCATACTCTAATGCAATCGTTTCAGGATTCTTTACGATTTTTTCAAGAAGGTTGATTAAAGGTTGATTCAGGTCATTAATCCAATAGCTCGAAGCCCTTGATCTTATAGCTGTTGCAACTGTAATTGCTGCTGATCCTGCAAAAGGTTCGATTAATCTATCGATTTTTACTGGAAAATACTTAAGTATTAGAGAAGCTAAAGCTCTTTTGCTTCCCTGATATGGTATTGGTTGTGGTATTTTCATATTTCAAAGATACTATTGTTTTTTAAAATTAGTCATAAGGATATACTTTATCGTGATTAATAAAATATTAGCGTAATTGCGAAGTAATTCTAAGCTAAATAGTAAATAGAGCCAGTCTAAAATCTCTGTATTTACTTACTTCTTGGCTTCAATATTATGCATTTCAAAAAAAATATCTTTTTTCTAAAACTATTGGGTACATCACAGAAAGTACCAACACTCTAGTATGTAAGGCATAAAGATGCTTACAAACGCAAGACAAAAACAAACACTAAAATCTAGGACAGCGAGACATTCAACAAAAACTTTGAACATTTCCAACGAACATTATTATCCCATGACTGCGTTGACCCACAACGCAAATTTTTTGAACATAATCCATGAACAACGTCTTTTAACCAAAATTGACAAATTAAATTCTCAAAAACTCGAAAAAAAGAAAGCTCGTCCGATTTTATTAGCCCAAGTACTAGGAGTAGTACATCAGAGAAAGCATATCTAGCTTGTAAACGTAGATAGGAATACAATAGTAAGTAATAGATATGCGGCTATTGAAAGTTGTTGTCTAAGCAAAAATGAAATTGACATCTCCGACCTGATTAACGGTGCTTAATTCAGGTCGGAAGATGCTCCTTTTGGTAAAAAATCCCAAATCCTAAATCCTAAATAACAAATCCCGAATAACAAGTAAATAAACTAGAAATGGAGAAATAATCGCTTCATTTCACATAAATGACTGACTTAGTACTCTGTCATTAAATCCCACACCCCCTCGCATGACTAAAAATACTTAGGGTGAAGCAACTTAGGTTGCTCCATTTTTAAGTTTATCAAGATATATGGATAGTAATGGACTGTAGTCGATCCTTCAAACCGATCAACTACGAAATGTTGGAAAGAGAAGTTCGTATGAACTTCTCTTTATTTTTTTGCCCACTTTACACTTCTTTCCGCTCTTTTTTGAACTCCTTCTCTTTATTTTCATTAATTAACAAAAGAATAAGCTCTTTTTTGTGAATATTTTCTCTGCTCAAACGTTTATACCAAGACGATTGTTAAACTTCACCATTCCAGAGGTAATTGATAGTCGTTAGAATGCTTAATTTTGTTTTACTACATGACGAATACTTTTTTTAAAATTTTCTTTATCAGCTTATTAACTAGTAGCTATAGCTTATTATTAGCACAGGATACGAAACCTGTCGATAAGCTTAAAATAGACGGGGAGATTGTTGGTGTTCAATATTCAGAAGATGATACCCTTTTGGTAGCTGATTTGGGAGATGTTTATGTATCTTCGCCTAGAAACTTTGATTCCGTAGATGATTATCTGCGATATATGAAATATCGAAGATATGCGAATAAGGTGTATCCCTATGCAGTAGAGGCGATTAAAATATTTCGAGAAGTAGAGCATGTAACGACAACTATGAAGCCTCGAAAACGTAAAAAACATATCAAGCGGCTACATAAGGAATTGAAGAAAGAATTTACAGATCCTCTAAAAAATTTAAGCAAGACGCAGGGAAAAATTTTAATTAAAATGATAGAGAAGGAGTTAGATACTCCTTTTTATAGTTTGGTTAAGAGTTTGCGTGGTGGTTTTACAGCCACTTATTGGAGTACTTTGAGTCGTCCATTTGGCTATAGATTGAAAAAAGGATATAAAAAAGGAGACGATCCAATATTAGATGCCGTCTTATACGATTTAGATATTTCTCACAAAATTGAATAGTGTTGAAGATTTTAAATAACGAACAAGTAACCGACCTACCTCTAATTAGTCAGTTCATGAGCTGGTTTTGGTTATGCTCAACGAAGGTAAATATTGTTTCTTCATCACTATTATTCTACTTTTTTATCTTTTCTGTTACTCCATCCTATTCTCAATTCAAAAAAACACCAAAAAGTATTTTTCAGACCTTGCAACAAGGCAATATGACAGGGGTTATTATTGAGACAGATTTAGATAGTATTATAAACCATCGAAATAGAAATACTTACCAACCTGCTATATTTAGTCATGCAGACGTGCGTGGGAATATCATCAAGCATGATATTCGAATAAAACCTCGAGGAAAATTCCGAAGAAGAGTCTGTGACTTTCCAATGGTAAAAATAGATTTTAGTAAAAAAGATTTAAAAGAGCGAAAGTATAAAAAGTTTGATGATTATAAATTAGTCACTCATTGTATGGATACGATGAATGATAGTTTTGAAAGTATCGCAAGGGAGTATCTCGCTTATAAATTATATAATATTCTTTCACCAGATAGTTACGAGGTTCAATTTTTATTCATTACTTATATTGATACCAAAGAGGTCGTTCCTGCCTTCCAACATTTCGGATTTATTATTGAAGATACAGCAGAGCTGGCGGATCGAATCAAGGGGGAGTTTCGTAAAGATGTGGACGGTTTAAAAATAGATAGTATAAATGCTATTCAGCATGACTTTGTAGCCTTGTACCAATACATGATTGGCAACACAGATTGGCGAGCAACGCCTATTCCTAGAAATATAAAAGTATTTAAAAAGGAGAATGAAATCGATCATAAATTAGTACCTTTTGATTTCGATTTTTCAGGATTAGTGGCAGCTCCTTATGCAGTACCCAATTCTAGTTTAGGGCAAAGGACTATTAGACACCGAATTTTTCAAGGAACTGAAAATATAGCAGATCTTGACAAATCTACAAGACTTTTTTTTTTAGAGAAAAAGAAAAAGATTCTTAAATATGTTAAACGATTCAGTCTGTTATCAAAAGGGAGTAGGAAAGATGTTACGAGATTTTTAGAGACCTTTTTTAAAGAATTAGAAAAAATATCTTCTAAAAATTCAGAAGAATAATACAAAGAAATTGTTTAAAAATGTAACTAATTTCAGTCTACATTCTTAAACAACTTCAAAGGAAAAAGTACTAAACTTAAACATGGCAGGAGAAGTAAATCAGCGTAAAAGTAACACAGGTAGAACCATTCTAATTATTTTGGGTCTACTTGCATTAATAGCTTTTGTTGTAGGCTATCAAAAGTATCAAGATATTTTTGGGCCTGCAGTTCCTAATACGATTGGAACACAAACTTTTTTTGAGATCCCTACCAACTCTACCTTTGAAGAAGTAGTCGCTTCTTTAGCTTCTCAACAAATAATAAAAGATACAAAATCCTTTTCTTGGGTGGCAGAATATATGAAATATCCTAGACCTTCGATGCGAGCAGGGAGATTCAAAATAGAACCGGGATGGAGTAATCGAAAATTGATTCAACATTTAAGAGCTGGTAAACAAGAACCTTCCAAGTTGGTATTTAATCACGCATGGAAAGTAGAGAATGTAGCAGGAAAAGTAGCCGCTTTTATTGAACCAGATTCAGCAGCTATCGCTGCCTTATTACAAGACGAAGCCTATATAAAAGAATTAGGCTATACAAAAGATAACCTTATGACCCTATTCATTCCGAACACCTACGAGGTATTTTGGAATACTACGCCAAAGCAATTTGTAGAGCGAATGGTCAAAGAAAAAGAAATTTTTTGGAGTAAAAATAATCGCCGCCAAAAAGCAGAAAAATTAGGCTTAACGCCAGAAGAAACATATACACTTGCTTCTATCGTAGAAAGAGAGACCTTACAAAATGACGAGAAGCGTAGAGTTGCAGGTGTCTACTATAATCGCCTGAATACAGAGGGTTGGAAACTAGAAGCAGACCCTACCGTAAAGTTTGCTACAGGAGATTTTGGGCTTAGAAGAATACTTAATAAACATCTAGCGATTGATTCTCCTTATAATACTTATAAGTACCCTGGATTGCCACCTGGCCCAATCAGCATGGCGTCCATCTCCAGTATTGATGCTGTCCTGAACGTAGAAGATCATAAGTATATGTTTTTCTGTGCTCGAGGCGATGGTAGTGGCTTTCATAACTTTGCCAAAACACTAGCACAGCACAATGCCAATGCAGCTAAGTATCGCCGAAATATGCGAAAGAGTGGTGCGTGGAATTAAGAGACCATTCCAAAGAATATGAAAGTACTTCAT
>CAKZUM010000675.1 GCA_937921525.1 uncultured Saprospiraceae bacterium | reverse complement strand
CTAAGAGACGGACTCTTAGTAGCAGACACTTAGAAAGTGGCTGATACTTGAGGTCTACGAAAAGGTGTCAGCCATTTTTAAAATGTCTGCCACCAAGAATTCGTCGTTAATGACCTGATTATCTTTTTTAATAACCTGACGACTATGGTTACAAACCTCGACGATCTTACAGCAAATCATACATCATAATTCATAAATCTTACATCATAAATCCACTACATTCAGAACAGGGTGGATGTAAGATATATGATGTAAGATGTATGATTTAAGATTTTTTTTGCATAGTCCTCAAATCGCCTACTCATACACCACCTCGCCTTTCTTCACCCACTTTCCCCAATCCTCATTGAATCCATGAACCTTATCAGTAGTTTGTCCCTCTTTATCAACTACTTCTTGCCCTTCATTCATCCAACGAAATATACTACCTTCTAAATTCTGAACATTTTTGAACCCCTTCCTTTGTAGTTTTTCGCCAATCCGTTCACTTCGATACCCTACCGAACAGTAAGTGACCACTTGCTTATCTTTGGCAATATTTTTTACTCTTTTCATTGAAAAATCATCGTAGCCAACCCATATCGCACCGGGAATATGGCTAATCTCATATTCTTCTTTTTCTCGGGCATCTAACAGAATTACTCCGTCTTTTACTTGGATCAATTCTTGAACGGTCATATCTTTCACCTTCCCTTTAGCCATTTGAGTGGCCATTTCGTCAAATTCGGCTTGGGTAAATTGACCTGCCACTTTGGGTGTAGGAAAACATTGTAATAGTAGAAAAACTAATAAAAAATAACTGTACCGATACATAATTAAATTTGTAATTGTTTCTTAGAATACTCTAGTGCTATTTACGTAAATTCTATATTATTTGCTACAGGGAAAAGAACATTTAGAAAAAATTAACACCAACACATGCCTAGCAAGACGATTATAGCTACGGAAAGAACAATATTGCAAGAAGCAACTTTTGAGGATGCCTCATTCTTTATAAAATTATTAAATAGCCCTAACTGGTTGGAACATATAGGAGATAGAGATGTCACCTCTAAGGACAAGGCAATTGCCTATATACAGCGATCTCATATTCATTTTTATAAAAAATATGGTTGTGGTATGTATAAGGTGATTTTAAAAAAAAATAACGAACCTATCGGATTATGTGGTTTGGTGAAACGGCCATCTCTTTCTGATTTTGACTTGGGCTTTGCTGTACTACCTGCCTATGAGGGATTCGGTTATACCTATGAAGTAGCAAAGGCAGTCTTGAAGTTTGCACAAACAGATTTGAAGCTCCAAAAAGTTGTTGCGTTTACTACAAAAGAAAATACTAAATCCCAGAATTTATTGACCAAGCTAGGATTAGAGTACGTGGACACTCGCAAAGTTTTTGAGGAAGAGGATATGGAGTTTTTGTTTTACCAAATCTTGTTGGGAGGTAGGAAGGAATTCACCACATAGGTACATAGGTCACATAGTCCGTCTAACTATGTGACCTATGTACCTATATGGTAAAATACAACCTGAGCTTTGTAGACTTAGTTTTATCAAGCTACTTCATTCATAAATTTGTTGTAAAAATAAAATCAAATATCTGGATAAACTTGCCAAAATAAAACTCCCGACCTCAATCCTTCAGCTTCCGAGCATTCCGAAATTCCGACCCTTCCTTCCATTGTGGATAAATTGCTTCTTGCGCTAAACGATGTCCCAAGTTATAATACAGTTGCGCATCTTCTACGGCCCCCGTCAAATCCCAATCATCTGAATATTCATCACTGGGTTGATGATAATTTGCTTGAGTATATTCTTTCACCTTAGTCTTAGCATATTCCTTTCCATGTACTCTATGATCGTACGTACCACCCGCATAAAAAGCAGGCACACCTACTTTAGCAAAATTAAAATGATCTGAACGGAAGAACTTTCCTTTATGTGGCTCTTGATCTGGTAAGATATATCGACCTTGTTTTTTCGCTTCTGCTGCTGCTAATTCATCCATTTCAGAATGACCAAAACCGGTGATGGTTAGGTCTTTCATGGAGCCATGCACATTCGCACCGTCCTTATTCAGATTCGCAATTGTTTTATCTAATGGATAGATTGGATTTTTAGCATACCACTCAGAACCTAATAAGCCTTGTTCCTCCGCAGTAACCGCTAGAAATACGACCGATCTTTTTGGGGGCGTTTTAGATTGGCTAAATGCTTTGGCTATGGCCATAAAAGTAGCCATTCCACTTGCATTATCTAAAGCACCATTATAAATGGAATCGCCATTGACCACAGGGCCAATACCTATATGATCCCAATGAGCGGTGTAGATTACATATTCATCCGCTCTTTCTGTACCAGGGATAATTCCGATCACATTATTCGATAATTGCTTCTTGGTTGTAATGCCCATTTTATGGTCATAGGTCAAGCCCATTGGAATCGGTTTAAAATCTTTAGAAGAAGCTTGCTGAATCATGTTTTTCCCAGGTACGGTAGAATTGGAAAATAAATTGGAGGCAGCAGATGCCGAAATCCACCCCTCTATCGCACAACGAGACTGCCCGTCATCAGGCGTTTGTAGCGACTGCAACCCACCCGTCCAACTACTCTGTACCACAAACCAAGGATAGCCTGCTGCGCCCGTCTCATGTATCACCAATACCCCATCCGCACCTTGTCGAGCCGCTTCTTCAAACTTATAGGTCCATCGTCCATAATAGGTCATGGTCTTTCCTTTAAACATGGTGCTATCTTCGGAATAATAGCCAGGGTCATTCACAAACACTACGGCTGTTTTTCCTTTCATATTAATTCCCTCATAGTCATTCCAACCATATTCGGGAGCCACAATACCGAAACCACAGAAGACTAATTCTGAATTTTCAACGACCACCTCTTCTTGTACTCGCTGGGTAGACGTAACATAATCTTTTTTAAAGCTTAAATCTACTATTCCTTTTGTACCTTTGACCGCAATATTTTCTTCTGGTGTTGCAGTTACTGTTACTAAAGGAACTTCTTGAAAGTAGCTATCCTTATTACCTGCTTGCACGCCCATTGCTTTAAATTGATCTCTAATAAAGTTGATGGTTAAGGCTTCGGAGGCTGTTCCGGGCATTCGACCAAGGTATTTATCAGAACCTAGTTCTACTAAAGTGGTTTGGAGATAGGTGGAATCTATTTTAATAGTGGCTGTCGTTTCTACTGCTTTATCAGATTGGCAGCTTGATATTAGTAAGAAGATGATGGACGCTATAATCAGAAAATCTAAACGCATATTTTTCATAACAAATTAGGATTTTATTTTTACCACATAGGTACATAGGTCACATAGTTAGGAGGCAACTATGTGACCTATATACCTATGTGGTTTAAAACAATTCGCCCAAATATAGTTAAAACATCAATGGATCAATACATAATAGACCAAACTTTCAAAGAAGTAAATTTTTCAGAAGTAGACCTAGCACAAAAAGAGTTCGATCAGTGTGAATTTCACAATTGTATATTTACTAATGCGAAGCTGAAATCAACCAGTTTTTCAGAGTGCATATTTCATAATTGTGACTGGAGTATGGCTGCTATTCCAATGACGGCTTTGAGAAAAGTACAATTCAAGGGATGCAAATTATTAGGGCTTCACTTTGAAGATTGTGACCCGTTTTTATTTGCTGTACAGTTTGAAGATTGTTCTTTGGCTTATGCCACTTTTACAAAAGTGGTCATGCCTAAAACGGTATTTAAATCCTGTTTACTAGAGGAAGTTGCATTTATTGAAACCAATCTGAAAGAGGCGACTTTTGACAACTGCCAGATGAATCGAGCTTTATTTGAAAAGGCTAATTTAGAAGGCGCAGATTTTCGAACAGCTAAGGGGTTTAAGTTTGATCTTGATAATAATAAGGTTACAGGAGCTAAATTTTCTTTATACGCTTTGCCACATTTGTTGGATAAATATGGAATTGAAGTGGATACATAACTAGCTTACTTTTAAAATTTCTTTCCTCAATGGAATCATTTTGCCTATACCGTGGTTTTAGTCAAAATTATATAAATCAACCACCAACTAATGATTCAAAAAACCATCCAACTTTATAAAGATTCCTACGCTGGTCTGTCGCGGGAGGTATGGCTATTGGCTATTGTTTCCCTTATCAATCGGGCAGGTGCAATGGTCTTTCCTTTTCTGACTATTTACCTAACCTCCGCTCTAGGCTTTAGCTTAAAAGACACAGGGGTAATTATGGGATTCTATGGGGTAGGTTCAATCATAGGTTCGTATGTAGGTGGGTGGCTAACGGACCGATTGGGTGCGTACACAGTACAATTCTGGTCATTGCTCTTAAGTAGTGGGATACTGCTATTCCTCGTCCAATTTCAAGACTATTGGTCTTTGTGTATTTTTGCATTCACCTTTAGTTTGGTCGCCGATGCATTTCGACCTGCTAATAAAGTAGCGGTAGCGGCTTATAGTGAATCAGAAAACCTAACCCGTTCGTTTGCCTTATTGCGCCTAGCCGTTAATCTAGGTTTTGCGGTTGGTCCTGCAATGGGCGGATTAATTGCGGCATGGAAAGGATATGATTGGCTTTTTTATATAGATGCGGCGACTTGCTTTTTTGCGGCTATATTATTTAGAGTATCCTTAAACGATAATTTCAAAAAGGCATCAGTGGATTTAAATTCCAACTCTTCAATTTCAAATACCAATA
>CAKZUM010000674.1 GCA_937921525.1 uncultured Saprospiraceae bacterium | reverse complement strand
AGTTGAAAGCCACCATACAGTTACGTCACGCTCTCGACCTACTGAACACATCTAATACAGGCGACCTATAAAATCATTTATTCAGAAAACTTAGTTTACAGACTATTACTTACAGCTATTTATTTTTTGTACATTTGGTTTTTATTGTAATGGCTCTACTGCAAAAAGGTGTCGGACACTTCACTTTAGCAAAAGTTATAATCATTAGTCTCTAGTGCATAGCTATTATTATTAAATAACAAGTGTCCGACACCTTTCATCAAAGCACCCTTTTTTCAATAAAGTCTTGCAATTCAATACCAAAATAATGGCAGAAGAGATACTCGAAACAAGTCTGAAGCATTCGGCACCGACAAGTACTAAAGAATATATTCCCAGCCCACCACATGTCAGAGGAGGTTATTTCCTTATTGGAACAACTTCACCAGAAGAATTATTTATATCCGAAGATTTTGAAGAAGACCAACAGATGGTCGGCGATACCGTCAAAGAATTTTGTATCAAAGAAATTCAAGACCCGTTCTTTCAGCGAGGCAGAGAATTAGTCGTCACGAACGAAGCGGACAAGGCGGAGATGGTAGCTATTTTAAAAAGGGCAGGCGACTTAGGCTTATGTGGGGTAAGTATTCCTGAAGCATATGGCGGGATGGGCTTAGATTTTAAAACGAATACGCTTATTTCCTATAATCTCTCTCATGGATTTTCTTTTGCGACGACCTTAGGCGCACAAACTTCTATTGGCTGTTTACCTTTAGTATACTATGGGACGGAGGCCCAGAAACAACAATACTTACCCAAAATTGCTAGTGCAGAATTTATCGCTGCCTACGCCTTAACAGAACCCAATGCTGGATCAGATGCTAACTCTGGAAAGGCTAAAGCGACTTTAAGCAAAGATGGGAAACATTATATTTTGAATGGTCAAAAAATCTGGATTACTAATGGAGGAGTAGCCGATGTCTATACCGTATTTGCTAAAATAGAAGATGACGAAAAGCTCTCTGCTTTTATAGTCGAACGAACCTATGAAGGCTTTTCTATCGGGGCGGAAGAAAAGAAATTTGGTATTAAAGGTTCCTCTACTGTTCCTATCTTTTTTGATAACTGTAAGATACCTGTTGAGAATCTATTAGGAGAACGACAAGGTGGTTTTAAAATGGCATTGACCATTTTAAATGGGGGTAGAATTAAGGCAGGTACAGGGGCAATAGGTGGTGCAATGAATGCCTTAGATCGTGCGGTCAAATATGGAAAAGAGCGCAAACAATTTAATGTGCCTATTACTTCCTTCGGGGCCATTCAATATAAGATTGGGGATATAGCCATGCGTATTTTTGCGAATCAAGCAGCATGTTTCAGAACGGCTGATATGATCGACCAAAAAAGAGTATCGCTTAAAAGCAATGGAGTGTCAGATGGAGAAAGTAAAATAAAAGCAATTAGTGAATTTGCCATAGAAGCATCCATTGTAAAAGTCAAAGGATCAGAATTAGTCTGCTACGCCATAGATGAGGCAATACAAATACATGGAGGTATGGGCTATGCGGTAGAAACGGGTTTGGGAATGGGCTACCGAGATGCAAGAATCACCAAAATCTACGAAGGAACAAACGATATTAATTCTATGCTAGCAGTCGGGGAATTATCGAAACGGGGTCTGGTCACAAAGGAATTAGATTTAGTAGGTGCGGGAAAAAAAATACCTCGATTTATTGCCCAACAAATGAATCCTTTCCGATCAAAGTCCAATGAACAAGAGCAAGAAAGAATTGTTCAAGGAATCAAAAACACCTTCCTCTATGTTTCTGGTATGGCTGGCAAAAAACTTAAAAAGAAACTAGTTGAGGAACAAGAAATTATTTTAAACTTATCGACTATTTTACAAGAGGCTTATGTGGGGGAGAGTGCTTTATTGAAAGTACAAAAGCTAACCAAAGACGCTCAATCTGATAAAAGGAAATTAGTGATTCAAGAGCAGATGGTACAATTGTATTTATACGAAGCATTGGCAAAGGTCCGAAAAGCAGCGATGGAAGCAGTCGCTAGTTTTGCTACAGGTCGAGCACGAAAGCGACATGTCAAGATGATACAACGCATGTTGAAACCTTATGAAGTGAATCCTAAGGAATTGAGGCGGAATATTGCGCAGGCGGTGATTGATCGAGGAGGGTATGAGTTTTAGGTTTTAACTGTGTCCTTTTGTTCCTTTTGTAGTTCAAAATTTTCATAACTACTTACTGTAAGAATTACAATGAATATCCAATTAAGAACGAAAGTTGATGGCAACTACAAAGACATCATGCGTCAGTTTGATCGAAAATTATTCGAGGCATTAAAGCCAAGTCTTGCTGATATGGAAATAGTTTCCTTCACGGGTTCTAAGACGGGAGATAAAGTTCATATCCGTTTTAACAGTCCTATGAAAATGGAGTGGATCAGTTTAATAACGGATCATGGGGAGAATGAAAAGGAGTCTTTCTTTATTGACGAAGGGGTACAATTACCTTTCCCATTGTCTTATTGGAAGCACAAACATATCGTTCAAAAAATAACCGATACCACTTCTTACATTATTGATGATATGACTTTCAAGGGACCGAATTTCATTATTACTTGGTTGCTGTACCCCGCCATTTATATTGGATTTTATCCTAGAAAAAGGATTTATAAAAAGTATTTTAGTTAACTTTATAAGGCTTTATTGAAAAAAGATTACATATAAAAAACATACTATGAAAAAAGTAGTCATAATAGATGGTAGCCGAACGCCCTTCCTTCGTTCTGGCACAGATTACATGGATTTATTATCCTACCAATTAGGCGGATTCGCCATCAAAGGTTTATTAAATAAGACTGGAATAGATCCTCAATTAGTGGATGGAGTGGTGATGGGCAATGTGATTTCCAATGTCAAAACGCCAAATGTAGCAAGAGAAGCGGCACTAACAGCAGGCATTCCAAATACGGTTCCCTGTCGAACGGTATCCCAGGCCTGTATCTCTGCTAATCGGGCGATTGGTGATGCTTGTTTAGAAATTATGACAGGTCGTTCCGATGTTATGATCGCAGGAGGAATAGACCATACTTCTGACTCGCCAATTCAGTTTCCTCGTAAAATGCGGAAGAAGTTATTCAAAGCCCAACGTTTAAAAACGATGGGCGATAATTTGAAATTTGTCAGCTCATTGCGACCCTCTGATTTTGTGCCAGAACGACCCGCTGTTGCTGAATATACCACGGATCGAGTGATGGGACAAGACTGTGATATTATGGCAGCCAGATTTGAAATTAGTCGAGCCGAGCAAGATGAATTTGCTGTGCGCTCGCATCAATTAGCAGCTAAAGCGCATGAGGCAGGGCATCTGCCAGAGGAAATGGTGGAAGTGAGTTTGCCACCAAAATTTAAAGTCATCAATCGAGATAATGGCGTAAGAGGAGATTCTACTATAGAAAAAGTAGCCAGATTGCGACCTGCTTTTGATCGAAAATTCGGAACACTAACTGCCGCAAATTCCTCTTTTTTAACAGATGGAGCGAGTGCCGTGCTATTGATGTCAGAAGAAAAAGCAAAAGAATTAGGTTTTAGTCCAAAGGCAGAAGTCATTGATTTTGAATTTACAGGACAGCGTTTGGAAGATGAATTATTATTAGGCCCTACCTACGCAACTGCCGCTTTATTGGAGCGAAATAAAATGAGTTTTGAAGACCTAGATGTGATAGAATTTCACGAAGCATTCGCTGGACAAATTCTATCTAATCTAAAAGCCTTAGCCTCTGATGATTTTGCCAAAAAGAATCTAGGACTAGATAAGGCAGTAGGCGTAGTGCCAATGGATAAGTTTAATCTATGGGGTGGTTCTTTATCTATTGGACATCCTTTTGGTGCAACTGGCGGTCGTCTAGTAACCACTACTTGTAATAGATTGCAAAAGGAAAATGGCACTTTTGGTTTATTGGCGGCTTGTGCTGCTGGCGCACATGGTCATGCGATGTTACTGAAGAAATTATGAGAACCTGCGTTCAATCTATCCAATTGGCGACAGCCAACACAAAAAAAAGAATCTCCGCTTTTAAAAAAGAACTACACAATATGAAGTTAGAAGAATTTATAGAAATAGAAATCAAAAATAATATAGCCATCTGTTGGCTAGACAATAAGCGAGAAACTATGAATGTAGTTTCGCCAGAGGTCATTCAATTATTTGAGGTATTAGGTCCAAA
>CAKZUM010000673.1 GCA_937921525.1 uncultured Saprospiraceae bacterium | reverse complement strand
TTGGAACTTTTATATGAAGAGACAGAATCCTTGTATCGAGATTCTTTAATCTCTCCCCAGCTATGTGAATTGCGGAATTTGATTACGATTGCATATTTGATTACTAAGTCGGCGTCTATTCGGCGAGAGAGTCGGGGGCTACATTTTACTACGGATTATCCGGAGTTATTGGAGTATGTGAATGATTCTATTTTGTAGATGACTATACAAAAAAAGGGAACAAACCGAAGCTCATTCCCTAATATCTTTTATCTACCCCCCAGCGATAAAAGACAAGACAAATATACACTCGATAGAGCTTCATTGCTTGAGGAGGGAGGTATTAGTGTGACGCTATAGGGCGTATTTTTAAAGTAGGTTTTAGTTATATGCAAAAAACAAAATTACTTTGTTGCTTGATAGACTAGATGAAAGACCTAGTATTTGTTTTTAATTTTAAAATAAAATTAAAAAAGAATGAAATAGTTAGTGACAATTAACTGTAAGCGATTTTATCACTTACCCTTGTGTTCCTTTTCGTTTTTCTAACATTTGATAGTCTATATAATAAATAAACTTTAAGGATAAGCTATTAGTTTGTGGCGCTGCTCTTAAATTATCTATATTCTCTAGATAACCAATCGTAGATAATTCATCGCTATTAAAAATAGAATTTTTCCAAACTACAAATAGATCACTACCGGGAGAAAATCGCCAGCGATAAACCATATCAATCGTAAAGGCATTGAAGTTGTTATCATGAATGTCATTATAATCCGTGGCACCTAGAAGACCATCTTCTTCTAACAAATTAAAACCATCATACTGCACCCTAGACCAATAATGCCTTAAGCGAAAGGTTAGTGCCATAGTAGGACTAAAATTATAATTCGTATTAAAAGTATTTTCTAAAGTCTTTCTATCTCTTACTCCAAAAATAATATCCGTTTGATCCCCTTCTTCTAATTTATTAACGAAACCTACATCATTTTTGAAGATGTAATTTTGGACATCTAATCTAAAATTCAGCTTATCGTTTACTCTATATCTAGGAGCGATCCCGAATAAAATACTATGTCGTCCTTCTTCATTTCGTTTTCCATACCTACCAAAGAAACCAAAGGCTAATTTTTTCCGCTGATCTGAATTAATATTGATACCAAAGAAATTACTAGTAGTGAATTCATAAAATCGACCAGGCGTTCTAGCCTCAAAATAATCGTATGTCTTAAACGGTTCGTGGTAAGTAAATACATTCAGATTCCAAAAGCTTTTAGTTTGTGCCCATGCAAAAAAGTTGAGTCCATATTCGGCATAGGCATTTGGTTCATATAGTCGTTCGTACTGCTGCCACATACCTACACCAGCTCTGTTAAATTTTCCAAATGGTTGAAACTGCATATACTCTATCCATGCCTCTACAGAACGTTCATTATTATTACTTAAAAAACCTAAATCATTAGGGTCATAGGTATCACTTTCTTCTTGATATTCAATACCGCCTTGTAGTTTGCCGCTGGTCTTTCTAAGAGCTAAAGAATACTTATGGCCGAGGTCTGTTACTTCTGTAAAATATTTTTGACTTAGTGCAGTGTTTCCACTTAGTGAATAAGAGTTATCCTTATTTTTTAATTCAAAAACGACCCCAGTAACATTAGCGTCATAGTCATCACTAAATCGCTTGACGTTGGTATTGATTAAGGTGATATAAGAATTGTTCTTCAAATTTTGATCAAAGACAGTTACATTATAATTAGTGATTGGACTAGTTTGAATCGTTCTCTCTATCCCCGTTTCGTTATCTTTCACCGTTGCATATTCCTTGGCGGAAACAGCGTTAAATACGCCGATGCCTAAACCCTTTTGTGTTCTTCCAGAAACTTTACTTGCATTTATTAATTGGGTCTGTTGCGGGTTATTAATTATTTCCTCGGTAGGTGTGAGCTGATCTTCTACATCATAGAAATTAATAGGGGTTCCGCCGACACGTCGAGAGTAGAATAAATTTCCCTTATTAAATAATTCTAACCCTTCCGTAAAAAACTGACGATTCTCATCAAACTGAACTTCAAAAGGAGAGAGATTAAGAACTTGATTGTCAGAACGAGCTTGTCCAAAGTCAGGAATTAAAGTCATGTCCAATGTAAAGGCATCGTTGATTCCATATTTCAAATCCATACCTGCATTAAAAGAACGCCCCCAAGAGGTAGAAGGGTCAGCAGAAGGGTCTCTATAGTTTTCTCCGTATGCGGCAATAAAGGGGGTCGCAGATAAACGAACAGGAGATTTAATATTTTTAATATTAGAAATTTGTCCAAATTGATTTAAGAATCCATCAACATTAGGTTGGATAGGACTCCAAAAGCTTTTCTCTTGATTTCTACGAATCAGGCGACCAAAATTAATACCCCAAACCTGTTCTTCGACATTAGGAAATCGGAGTGCCGAATAAGGAAGTTTCATTTCTACAACCCATCCTTCAGAAGTATGTTGGATAGCGCTATGCCACACCGCATCCCAATTTTCATCTTCTCCGAATACAGAGTATTTGGCATCAAATTGTCCCCCAGCAGCAGATACAATAAAACTAATTCCATTGATGCCATCTAAATAAGGATCAAGAAAAACACCAAACCAATCACTATTACCAATATCGTCTCGTTGGGTAATTTCTCTTAAAATGCTATCTGGATTCGTATCGTACAGCGTAGCACCTATATAGATGGCTGTATTATCGTAGATCACTTTTATTTCAGATCGTTGGGATGGCTTTGTTCCTGGGGCTGGTTGATTAACGACTAAATCGGTTGCAATGGGAGCGTTTTGCCAATCTAATTCTGATAATTCTCCATCAATTTTGAACGGTAAAGTAGATCGAAATGCCTTTAATTGTTTTCTGTTAAGGTCTAGTTTTTGAGCGATAATGGGCAGGCAGACACTGGCCATTATTATGAGTAGTAGGACTTTCTTCATCGGGTGTATATTATTTAGTAGGTTGGTACTTTATTGAAAGACTCTTTATTTTGGAAATGGTTGCAGATGCTATGCCATCTACTGTTAAAGTTACTGTTATAAATTGTGTAAATAGGAAGTTGGGTGGTGTCTTGTGATAACGATTGTATTTTAATTAGAATTGGTTGACACTTATGAAAGGGAAACCAAACAAGAGTTGAATGCTTGTACAAACTAAAAAAGCCCCTAAATAATAACTATTTAGAGGCTTTTACTGGTGGGACGAGAGGGAATTGAACCCCCGACACATGGATTTTCAGTCCATTGCTCTACCAACTGAGCTATCGTCCCATATATATTAAGCATATACAACTTCCTTAGAAGCGGCTGCAAATCTAAATTGTTTTTTTATGAATAGCAAATTAATGAATTAAATTCTTTTCAATTATTATGGGATCATTTTAAATGTACCTCTTTGGCTTATGTTCACAGTCTTTTCTATTTAATGAAAATGCTATTTCTTGGCAAAAAAGATATTATTGAAAACTTATTTTAGTAAGTGCCGTATTAACAATAGTTTAGGAGTGTATACATAGAATTTTTTAACTTATTTTACCTTGATTTATACAAAACTAGGCTGTTAAAAAATACTAATAAGAAATTTTAACGATCCTTTCTTTCCTATTTTATCCCTTTCCACACAATCTTTTGGACATTTAATGTGCCTATTGAACACATATAAGAAATTCATAGGGATATAAGGATGGAAATAGAACAGAGAGTAGACCAGCGAGAACAGCGACGTATTTCGTTCTAACCTGCCTGCCAAGGGGTTCGCAGATTGGAACGAAATACATCTCTACTCTCTATTCTAAAAAAGTTACAATTGCAACAAATTATTGTTAAACAAATTAGTAGTTCTTAAATAGAAATTTCGGAGAAGTCGCTATATAAGAGTTATGACAAACCATTAACCGAGCATGAGAAAAAGAATGATAGCTTTCGCAATGGCTATTTTACTAATAGCTGGAAGTTTTTCCGCCAATGCCCAAACGCCTAATGATCCCAATGCCTTAGGTTTTAAGGTTCTCTTTTTAGATTACTATAGTGCGAATGAAGGAGAGAGTGCAACCATAGATAATATTTCCACAGGATATGAAATTTCTTATTTAAGAAGTGTTAATCAATACCTGGATTTTGGTGTACCTATCAGATTTGGCGTAGTGGATTTTAAAAATGATATAGACAATGAGAGTATTGTAGGTATTGACGGAATATTTAAAGGTAAATTCTACAGAGAAGGAATGCCTGCCACTCCTTATATTTTTGCGGGCGGAGGATATGTTATTGAAAATATGGAGGATGGTCATTTTCAGGCGCCCATAGGTGTAGGAGTTAATTTTAATATTTGGGAACGTGCTTTTATCAATGCGCAAGCTGCTTACCGTTTTTCACCAATAGATAATAGAAATGCTTTGGAATTAGGAGTTGGTTTTATCATGGGGATAGGTAAAAAAGGACCTAAAGATGCGGATAAAGATGGAGTGCCTGACGATATAGATAAATGTCCAAATGTCGTAGGTTCAAGACTAGCGATGGGTTGCCCTGATACAGATAATGATGGGGTGGCAGATAGTGAAGACGAATGTCCTACGGAAGCAGGTGCTGTTAATGGTTGTCCAGATGGCGATGAGGACGGAATAGCAGATAAAGACGATGAATGTCCAGAGGAAGCAGGTGTTGCAGAAAATAATGGCTGTCCAGATGGAGAGGACAAAGACGATATGAACGGAGAAGATAGCATGGATGATCCGTCTAAAAAAGATAGTGACGGTGATGGTGTCACGGACGATATGGATGAATGCCCAGATGGTGCAGGTACAGTCCAGTCGAAAGGCTGTCCTGACGCAGATGGAGATGGCGTACCAGATAAGGACGATCCATGTCCTAATGAAACAGGTCCGAATGGTTGTCCAGATGGCGATGGTGACGGTGTTGCAGATAAAGATGACAGATGTCCAGGATTATCTGGTTCTATTGCAGCAGGTGGTTGTCCAGATACAGATAATGATGGTGTGCCAGATCCAAGTGATAAATGTCCTGCCACTTTTGGTCCTGCATCCAACTTTGGTTGTCCAGAATTAAGATCAGACGAAAAAGAGCTATTAAATTTAGCGGCACAAGATGTCCAATTTGATAATAATAAAGCTAGTTTAAAGCCATCTTCTTATAGTGTGCTGAATCAGATTGCTGATATCATGTTGAAGTACCCAGGCTATAAGGTGAGTATAGCAGGGCATACAGATATTATTGGTGGTACTCGTCATAATCAGGTACTCTCCGAAAGAAGGGCCAAAGCTTGTTACGATTACATTTTATCTAGAGGAGTCCCTAGTAATAGAATTAGCTATATAGGCTATGGGGTGACTCAGCCTATTGCCACAAATAAAACAGCAGAGGGAAGAAGAAAGAATCGGCGGGTAGAGTTTAATTTGTATGTAAATTAATGAGTTACGTTTGAGTTACGTTTACTAAACCTCAAAGGTTTAGTAAACGTGTACTTTCAGATACGGAAGTTATTTCAAAATCGCCTTAATTTGTCCAGCAACAGGAAGTTGCTGGACAAAAAGGCGATCCCTTAATAATACTTCAAGACCGCCTCCTTTTCTTTCCGATCAATAGCAGGAACCTGTGTATCTACTTCAGGATAGCCAACAGGTATTAATAAATAGGCTCTTTCGTTTTCCGGTCGATTTAAAATTTTTTGTAGAAAATTCATAGGGCTTGGCGTATGTGTTAGGGAAACCAAACCCGCATTGTGAATAGCCGCTAATAAAAAACCAATAGCTATACCTACCGACTCATTGACGTAGTAATTTTTACTCTTTACCCCATCCTCCAAATCATAAGATTTTTTAAAAACAATAATTAGCCAAGGCGCAATTTCTAAAAAAGGTTTATTCCAATCTGTACCAAACGGCTTTAAAGCATCCAACCATTCCTCAGACATTCTTCCATTATAACTATCGTACTCTTCTTTTTCCGCTGCTTTTCGGATAGCTGATTTGATTTCCATATTCGATACGGCACAAAAAGTCCAAGGCTGTTTATGAGCACCTGATGGCGCTGTGGATGCCGTCATTACCAAATGGTCGATAATCTCTTTAGACACAGGTCGGTCAGAAAACTCTCGTACCGTTCTACGACGATCCATGTACTCATAAAAATCTTTACTTCTTTGAAGCGAAACGTCTTCTGGATAAGTGATCCCTTTGTACGGTATAAAATTTGATGATTGCATAGTAAATTATTTGGTCTTATTTTTTTAGAAACAGGAACGATTCCTTTTATCTTCCTGTTAATGAAGTTGTTTAAGAATGTAGTCTGATATTAGTTGTAAGTACTTGATTTCTAGGGCGAAGCTCTTTTTGATTTTCGTAGCCTTAGCTACGGGAATCAAAAAAGCTGAAGATCCTAGGAATCAATGACTTGCAAATAATGCAGTAATACATTTTTAAACAACTTCAATACTAGTTATTTTTGTTCTAGCACTTAGTTTGATAAAATTAAATTGACAGAGCTAGAGCTGTAATATACATTGCCATGCTATGTGGTCTATGTACCTATGTGGTAAAACTGTCAAACATTTTTGTGTTTTATATAAACTTATCCATTGATTTTAAATATAATTGGACACCGCAAGTGTCAATGTTCAAAATATAATCCTAATGATAGCAGAAAAAGTAGACATTCTCACTAAACTAAAGGAAGTAAATAAAGCAAGTCGAAAATTAGTTCGATTATCTGACAAAGATATTCATACTATCTTAAATGAGGTAGCGGATTTAACGCTTCAAAATATCCCATCTATCTTAGAAGAAAATCAGAAGGATTTAGATCGAATGGATTCTTCGAACCCTAAATATGATCGTCTCTTATTAAATAAAGACCGTCTTGAAAGTATAGTAAAAGATATTCGTAAAGTAGCGGATTTGCCCTCTCCATTGAATAAAGTACTAGATCAAAGAAGTGTGCCAAATGGCTTGGCAATGACCAAAACATCTGTTCCGTTAGGAGTGATAGGAATTGTATTTGAATCTCGCCCCAATGTAACTTTCGATGTATTTGCCCTTTGTTTTAAATCAGGAAATGCTTCCGTATTGAAAGGGAGTCGAGATGCTCATTTTTCTAATATTGCCATTATTCAGATTATTCAGGAGGTGTTAGCGAAGTATGATTTATCAGATGTGGTTTATTTAGCACCGAGTGAACGAGAGGCACTACAGCCAATATTGGAAGCAGTAGATGACGTGAGTACCATTATCCCAAGAGGAAGTCAAGGGTTAATTAATTTTGTAAGGGAACATTCCAAAGTACCCGTTATAGAAACTGGTGCAGGAATAGTACATACCTATATAGCAGAAAGTGCGGATATAGAAAAAGGAAAAGCGATTATTCAAAACGCTAAATCGAGAAGAGTAAGTGTTTGTAATGCTTTAGATTGTTTAGTTATCCACGAGAGTCGTTTAAAAGATTTATCTTTTATAATGGCTGGCTTAGATACCAACCACCAATGCCTCGTCTATGCGGATGAATCAGCTTATGCACATTTGAAAAATAGTTATCAAGCAGACTTATTACATCCTGCGACTAGCGAAAGTTTTGGGACAGAATTTTTGTCTATGAAAATGTCTATCAAAACAGTTAGTAGCCTTGATGATGCGATAGACCATATAGCAGCATATAGCTCCAAGCATAGTGAAGCGATTGTAGCGGAAGACACAGCAACCTGTGATTATTTTTTAAAAAATGTAGATGCAGCGGTAGTCTATGCCAACTCCTCGACCGCCTTTACGGATGGAGGACAATTTGGAATGGGGGCAGAGATAGGGATTAGTACCCAAAAATTACACGCTCGTGGCCCAATGGCATTAGAAGAGTTAACGAGCTATAAATGGATCGTACGAGGGGATGGGCAGACGCGTTCCTGATAACTCTAATATTTTAAACCATCTAACTTTTATAATTAGATAAAATGTTTTTTTTGCCACATAGTTACATAGGCCACATAGCTACATCCTAACTATGTGGCCTATGTAACTATGTGGTTTAAAAAAAAACTACATGGTTATTCAACCTCCCGAATCAGGAAGAACCCATCATCCCCCTGTTTCTGATACAAGGGCATCAATAAAAAACAATCTTCCTCAATAACTATCGGCCCATTTTTATCATCGGCGATAGCCGATCCTTTCTCCAACCATTGAAAATTTTTATAGCCGGGTCGCATCCTAAATTCATCTTCCGATTGTATACGATGAGTCTTTATCAATTGCGTCAGCTTTGGCAATCCTTCTGAATATTCTTGTAAAATTTCGTCGTGTTTAGTTTCTATATGCGAAGGGTCTACACAACCGATGGTTCTCAAACAATTGATCAATGCAGATACTGCACGAGTGGTAGATAATGGTTCTTGATGTTGACCCGATTCAAAACAAATTGCAGTGGTGGGGATTTTAAAATTATCGGTATTAAAATAATGAAGGGTTGTTCCATTAATCCCTTTTAATAGGCCCATAATAACAGGCGCATGTAATTCAATACCAATTCGTATGCTTTCGGGGGCATCTGTTACTACCGTAAAAATACCGCCATGCGCAGTAGTTGTATGAAGATCTAAGACAACTAAATTCGAAGGCTGATAAGTCTCAATTTCAGAATGAATTAAGGCAAGTATTTCTTTTATTTCTAAGTCTTCTGCCTCTAACAAGGTAGGAGTGGTAGCAGTAATTCGCTCAATATTTTCTTTGGTCCATTGGCGATTTAGGTCTTTTTGTAAGTATCTTTTTCCTGCCTCAATGGCTCTCAAATTTCCACGAATACCTAACAAACGACCGTTAAATTCAAAATCAGGATTACAGAGAGGTTCTTTTTTTAAGCGATCTAACAATTCTGTTATAGCTTGAATACCTGCGGGTTCATTCCCATGTATGCTACCAAAACAAATAAGTAAAGGTCCTTTTTTTTGCCCTGTATAGCTACCAATAATTCTTTCCAAATTAGCCGTAATTTTTTAATTTAAAACATTCTTTGAACACTGAATTTATCAAAGAACCAGTTGAGTGTATAACAAAATTGTGGCATTCAATTGTATTCATCGGACCACTGCAAGTGGAATGTCGTCAAATTAAGAAAAACTAGGCAGCTTATAAGACATAATTCAACGCTGAGCTACTTCGTAGCTACACGGATTTTTTTGGATTTTTGTAGGTCGTG
>CAKZUM010000672.1 GCA_937921525.1 uncultured Saprospiraceae bacterium | reverse complement strand
CACAGCGTAAATGCTTGTGTATTGTATGTATTTATATGGTTCCTAAAAGTTGTTTTTGAACTTAGATTCTCGTCCAATAATGGGACAAATTTATCTAAACCGCAAAAGTAGTTGACAATTTTACCACATAGGTACATAGGTCACATAGTGTGACATATGCTATGTGATCTATGTATCTATGTGGTAAAATACAACCCTAGCTTTGCTTGGGCTAACTTTATAAAACTATTTAATTTACAAATTTGTGGTAAAATTAGTATCAACTACATAGATGAACTTGTCAATAATGGCAAAGATAAAAAAGTTATTCAGTACTTGGAAATGAAAGCGCATCTATAACTAGACTAATTTTAAATAAGTCTAAAATGAAGCCTCCACAAAACTAAATGGAGTAGAATGAAGTTTTAATAAATGACAATAATTTATATCAAACAAAAACTATACTAATAAATGGATTTACCTAAAGTAGCAGCTAAAGTACCTGTAAGGGTGGAATTAGAAAAAGGAAAGAAATACGCTTGGTGTACCTGTGGCTTGTCTGATAAGCAGCCATTTTGTAATGGTGCCCACAAAGGAACAGATTTTAGACCATTGGTTTTTGAAGCAGAAGAAACTAAAACAGTAGGTTTATGTCAGTGCAAAGCGACTAAAAATCCTGGTTTCTGCGATGGTTCGCATAAGGCTTTATAAGATAAGAGCAGAGAATAGAGAGCAGAGAGCAGAGACTGACCTCGTTTAAAAACAACGAAATATCATTATTTTTTAAACGAAATCTATCTCTGTTCTCTACTCTCTGTTCTCTGCTCTATTTTATTGATTCAACACATTATCTGTTCTATCCAAATCTGCCATTCGTTCGGAGGCATCTATTTCAACGGAACTGATTTCCGCTTTTTCCGCAGGTATTAGAAAAGTATAGCTAGGATGCGTCCAAGGCCAATCCCCCAATACCGTTCTCTTTGTAGCACCTTCCGCTGGCTTTTCTCCCCGCATTATTCTTAAAGGGATATAAAAGATTTCTTTCTTACCATTTGTATACGTGACGGTTACATCCAACGGCATAGGCATTAAACCTAGTTTATCAATATTCAACTGCGTTTTACCATCTGATTTTTCCTCTAAGCCTGTAATAGCGTAGTTGATCTGGTGAGTAGAACCTACCCAATATTCTTTGTACCAATCTAATTCTAGACCAGACTGTTTTTCCATGATTCTAATAAAATCGTTGGCATTAGGATGTTTAAATTTCCATGTATCAAAGTACTTTAGTATTCCTGCTTTTAGGTTTTCCTCTCCTATAATGTAGCCTAGTTGTGCCATAAATACCGCCCCTTTAGAGTAGGCTGCACGACCATAAGCAAAATTGCTGCTGTAATGATCCGCATGGGTGGTCATCGATTCTTCTTTTCCTGACATCGCCAAGGCAAGGTAGCCTCCATAATTACCAGCCTGTGGATTCTCTGCTTTATCGCCAGGTATCGTTCTAGTGGCACGCAAATGATCCATGACTTCTGAACTTGCATAACTAGTAAAGCCTTCATCCATCCAAGGGTATAAACTTTCATTCGTCCCCAAGATCATCTGATACCAAGAGTGCATTAATTCGTGCACAGATACCCCTACTAAACTACCTAAAGTCCGCTCTCCTGTTATTAAAGTCGCCATAGGATATTCCATACCTCCATCACCACCTTGGATGAAAGAATATTGGTCGTATGGATATTTCCCATAGTTCTTATTGATAAAAGTGAACGCCTTATCCATAATTTTTGGAAGTGCTTCCCAGTTATCTTTGGTCTTGTCATTCTCTTGGTAGAAGAAATGCATCATAGGACCATCTTTTGCTTGGCGAGTCGTATGCTTATAATCTTGATCTGCTGCCCATACAAAATCATGTACGTTGGGTGCCACAAAATGCCAAGTCAATTTATCTGCCCTAGAGGCCTGTACCCCACTACCAGCAGTTTCATAGCCTTTTCCAATCTCGTCTGGATTTTGTAAATATCCCGTACCACCTATGACATACTTTTTATCAATCGTTATTTTTACATTAAAATCTCCCCATATTCCATGAAATTCTCGTCCCACATAAGGGTTTGCGTGCCACCCTTGATAATCATATTCACACATTTTCGGGTACCATTGAGACATGGAATAAGCAATGCCTTCTGCATTATCCCTGCCCGTTCGACGTATTTGAAGCGGCACTTGAGATAGAAATTCCATATCGAAAATGGCAATACCGTTTGGAGCGATTGGTTGCTTTAGAGTTACTTCTAGGATGGTTCCAGATTCTTCAAATTCCAAAGGAACACCATTTTGAGTCAATGATTTTATCTGTGTAAATCCCATTTCATTCGTATCCAAGTTGTAAATTCGACTACCGACTCGTCTATCTGGATCTTCAATCGTTCTCGAACGAACATCCATCATACTGCCTGGCTGAAAAGCGTTGTAATAAAGATGATAGAACACCTTTGTCAATTCATCTGGAGAATTATTGATATAAATTAAGCGCTGCTTGCCTTCAAACTGATGGCGAGTATCGTCAAAATCAATATCCATCTCATACATTGCTCTTTGCTGCCACCTATCGGCCTGTGCTATACTTGTGCTGTAACTAACACAGCACATTAAAAGGAGAATTAAGAATTTATTCATTTGAATTTAATTTATTATGAAGTTGTTTAAGAATGTAGTCTGATATTAGTTGTAAGTGCTTGGTTTCTAGGGCGAAGCTCTTTTTGATTTTCGTAGCCTTAGCTACGGGAATCAAAAAAGCTGAAGATCCTAGGAACCAATGACTTGCAAATAATGCA
>CAKZUM010000671.1 GCA_937921525.1 uncultured Saprospiraceae bacterium | reverse complement strand
TGAAATTATTTGTAAGTGCTTGATTGCTAGGACACAGCCTTTTTTATTTTTCGTAGCCTTAGCTACGGGAAATAAAAAAGGCGAAGTCATTAGCGATCAATGACTTGCAAATAAATCAATTATACATTTTTAAACAACTTCATAGTCATATAGCGGAAAAATACCCTAAGACTAATTATAAGCTTGTCTAAATCTAAACTAAATTTAGGGTCTTTTATAGTAAATCATATAAAATTCCCCATGCTAATTAGCGTTAATGAGTAACAGGAAAATCACCCAAACTTTATCTCCTATACTAATAAAAATAGGAGTTTTAATATGTTTATTCTGTATCGGTATATTCTTTTTTATTGCTTGGTTACTGGAATATAAAGATACCAGTTCTGGATCTATAACAATTACTACGAAATCAGTTCCTTTGGAACTATATGCTAAAGAAACTGGTCAATTAAAACTACTAAAAAGTAATAATTCAACTGTAAATAAAGGAGAATTTCTTGGATATATTGAGAATACCACAAATTTAGAGGATGGCTTAAGTCTTTTAGAACAGATAGAACATATTAATACTACTTCTACTATCAAAGAATTTGAAATTTTTGTAAAAAAATTCAATCAAAAGGATTTGGGAAGTATTACCCCTTCATTACTCAACTTATCTGAACAAATCAAAGCGTATAGCGTGTTCATTAATACAGACCGACATCAAGAAGTAGTGGCCGCAAAAAAAAATCAAATAGACTTGTATAAAAAGTATATTGATCTAATTAATGAAAAAATTAAGCTACATAAAAATAACAGAGTTTTAGCGGCCGAGCAACTGTCAATAGATCAACAATTATATGAGGAAGACATTCTATCTAAAAGGCAATTAGAAAATGCTAAACAGACCTTTAACAAGGAGGCAATAGAAAGTAGACTAGTAGATTTTCAATCATCTATTAGTGAGACAAATATCAAAATAGCCATTCAAGAAGAGCAGGTTTTAGAGTTAGTGAATACTTCCCAAAAAGAAAAAATGCTCTTACGAAAAAATATAATTAGTGCATTTCAATTGCTAAAAAATGCTGTCCATAGCTGGAAAGAGCAATATTTGATTTGGGCGGATATAAGTGGAAAATTAGTCTATTCAGACTACCTAAGTGATTTCTTATTTATCCGAAAGGATAGTAAACTTATGACCATCACACCTACTGAAAACGAAACCTATTTGGGGCTATTGACATTACCTGTAAAAGGAATTTCCAAAGTCCAACCAGGGCAGGCTGTACAGATACGGGTTGATAATTACCCTTATGCTGAATTTGGAATTTTAGAAGGGAGAGTCGGAAACATAGCAGACATACCAAATAACAATAAATATACGATACAAGTAGACTTTCCAAATAATTTACATTCTACCTATAATATAGACTTTGAATTTCAGCAATTTATGACTGGACAAGCTGATGTCATCACCAGTAAGTTATCTTTATGGCAAAGAGTCTATAATGAGATGAAATCTATTAGATACAATCAGTAGTAAGAAATGTTCCTACCCATTCGCTTTTTCTAATAAAAACTAAACATACGCGCAAACTACTTATGAATTCAGATAAAAATATTTTAACGATAAGGCAACTTCATACTCGACTTCTTCAATATAAGTCAGGCATTTTCATTGTTATTATTTTACAAATTTTATGGGCCTTTATTGAATTACTTTTTCCATTTCTTACGCAAGCTCTTGTAGATCAAGGGATTCAACATCAGGACTTAAATTTCATATACCTTATTCTAATTGCTCAACTAGTTTTATTTGCAGGCACTATAACTGCTGATTATTTTAAAATGTGGATGGTCAGAAATATAGGAGTCCGCTTGAATATGCAGCTAATTAATAACTACCTAAAGCAAATATTGAAGAAGAGAATTTTGTTTTTTAATAAACACCCTTACGGGGTTATTCTCCAAAACCTAAACGATAATTTTAGAATAGAAAGATTTCTTACAGACAGTTATGTCAATCTAATTAATGCGCTTTTTAGAGTATTAATTTTCGGGATCGTACTATTTATATTTAATGTAAAGGTTGGTTTAATTTTATTAGCTGCTACGCTTATTTTCTTCTTCTGGAATTTTGCTTTTTGGAAACAAAGAGCAGTTGTAGATAAAAGAATGTTTATTGCCCAAACTACTATTCGGAGTAGCTTATTACAAGTAGTGAGCGGTGTATACGATATTAAATTGAATAACCAAGAAAGAAACAGATTAGAGGAATGGTACGATAGTCAAGATGTCTTATCTGTAACTAGATTATGGCAATTAAAAATTTGGCAATATTATAATGGAGGCGTAGCTGTAATTAACCAGTTACGAGATATTTTTATTCTGTTTTTTACCGCCATTGCAGTCATGGAAGGGGAGTTAACACTGGGCGCAATGATTGCTATTCAATATATTCTTGGCCGACTCAATCAGCCTATGACAGACATCATGGACTTTATTCAAAGTTATCAAGATGCAAAATTAAGTCTGTCAAGACTAAAAGAGTTTACAGCCCCGGGTACAGAAGACTATTTACCTAAAGAAACAATTGATACAAAATATCAATTAGACATTTCATTAGATAAGGTTTCTTTTAATTATGAATCAACCCCTGCTGTAAAAGAAGTGTCCTTACATATTCCATATGGAAGTAAAGTGGCTATAGTAGGCGAGAGTGGAAGTGGAAAATCGACATTGCTTAAATTATTACTGAAATTATTAAGTCCAGATCAAGGGCGGATAAAAATTGATAATCGGCGATTAGATGATATTGATACTGGTAATTGGCGATTAAACTGTAGTTCCGTCTCCCAAGAAGGCTTCATATTTGATGAATCTATTCTTTACAATATCACACTCGAAAGAGAGGACAAAAATATAGATTTTGATCAGTTGTATACATCAATTAATTTAGCTTGTCTCACTGCGATTGTGGATGATCTAGAGGAGGGCATACACACCAAACTTGGAAAGGAAGGAAAAATTTTGAGTAAAGGACAGGGACAAAGAATTCAGATTGCCCGAGCTTTTTATAAAAATGCACCCTACTTATTCATGGATGAACCAACTAGTGCATTAGACAATATTACAGCTATGTCGATCATTCGCAATCTAAAAGAGGCTTATAAAGATAGATCTGCTGTCATTGTAACCCACAAGTTGGCGGTAGCAGAAAAAATGGATTTAATATTTCTAATGGACAATGGACTCATTGTGGAGTCAGGTACACATGAAGAGTTACTTCAAAAAGGCGGAATGTATGCAGAATTGTACAATAGCTAACACCACTAGATATTTTTAGAGTAGAGATCAGAATAAACACTAATACATAGCCAAAATATCTTTTACTTTTTGAATTCTTTTATCTTTATTGCCTCGCAAAATTATATAAGGTACTTTTAAAGAACGTAGCTCTCGCTCGTACAAATTAAAAATAGCTTGTCTTTCCGTTTTCGTGGGATGTTCTCTTAGAGGGTCAGCCTCCCAAGGCACATCTACATTACATAAAAAATACAAACTTGGCTTATTATGCTTTAAAGTTTCAACAATCCAAGGGTGACAACGTTTGTATTTATATTCCGACCAGATTTTGACAACCAATAAGGAAGTATCACAAAAAAGAAAAGGCTTACCACTTTTAGATAATTTTTTCTCTTGCTGGTATTGTTTTTTGGCGATTTGTAATAAGTCGTTTTCATTATAAGGTCGGTCTAACTGGGCGAGGTAAGATCTAGCTTCCTCTTGTACCCAATCACAATCAAAGGCACGAGCTATTGAACTGGTTATAGTGGTTTTGCCTGTAGACTCTGGACCTGTAAATATTATTTTTTTCATTTTAAGAAGTAGCCTGTTTTGTCGTTACTTAAAATAAATAAGTAGAAAATCAATATTGCAAGTTAGTTAATTGATAATTAAATTTGTTGGGACGCTACTCCTTTTTCTAGAAGTTGTTTAAAAATACTTTAATGCACGATATTGAACCACACTTCAAATGGAGAAATAACTATATAGCCTCTGAGGATACCCGATCTCCTTTTTTTGATCGAGTGTATAATGAATTTAGTTTTACTAATAAGGTTTATAATTACTTCATACATCCACAATGGGATGAATTCGGGTCTCCAACACTTTATGCTAAAATATTATTTGTAGATTATGACGAGCATTTCGCAATCATTGAATTTATTGGCGAGTGGAATGATGCCCTCTCTAATGATATTATGTTTTTAAAGCGAAAGGTAGGGGAGGCTTTAATGGAGGAAGGCGTGTTTAAATTTATACTTATTTGCGAAAACGTTTTAAATTTTCATACTTCTGATGATTGTTATTATGAAGAATGGGCGGAGGAGTGCAGAGAGGAAAACGGGTGGATTTGCATGATTAATACCCTCGAACACGTGGCTGATGAAATGAAAATGGCTAACCTTCAATACTATATTAATTTTGGAGCTAATTATAATGACATCAATTGGCGACCGCACAAACCTCATAATTTTTATAAAGCGATTGATGCCTTAGTTAATGGCGAAGTATTGCGCTTAGTGTAGATTTATTAGGGTTGTTCCTAAATAAGGAATACGTATATGAATTATAGATTTTTTTGCTAGTTTTCTTCAAAAAATCAGTGCATAGCCTAGCTACGGACTTATTTTTTGGAGGAAACTAGCGGAAAAAGATATTTTCAGATATGT
>CAKZUM010000670.1 GCA_937921525.1 uncultured Saprospiraceae bacterium | reverse complement strand
ACCTGTTGCTACTGTACCAGCAGCAACACAACCAACAGGTGGCGCAGATCGCCAAGCCTTAGAAAATATTTTACTAAGCGTTATTTCAGAAAAGACGGGCTACCCAACAGAGATGTTAGAATTGGGGATGGATATGGAAGCTGACTTAGGAATTGATTCGATTAAACGAGTAGAAATATTCGGCTCGATGACCGAGTCTCATCCAGAAGTGTCAGGCATTAATCCGAATGAATTAACAGAGTTAAGAACCTTAGGTCAAATAGTGGATTACTTAGCAGGGAAGAGTGGTGCGAGTGCATCTACGACACCAAGCCAAACAGCAGCGCCAGTAGCGACTGCATCGACAACATCTGCACCTGTTACCGCACAACTAGCAGCACAATCAACAGGTGGCGCAAATCGCCAAGCCTTAGAAAATATTTTACTAAGCGTCATATCAGAAAAGACAGGCTACCCAACAGAAATGTTAGAATTGGGAATGGATATGGAAGCAGACTTAGGAATTGATTCGATCAAGCGAGTAGAAATATTCGGCTCGATGGCCGAGTCCCATCCAGAAGTATCAGGCATCAATCCAAATGAATTAACAGAGTTAAGAACCTTAGGTCAAATAGTGGATTACTTAGCAGGGAAGAGTGGTGCGAGTGTGGCTACTCCAACAAATCAAACAGCAGCCCCAGTAGCTGCTGCACCGACAACATCTGCACCTGTTACCGCACAAGCAGCAACACAATCAACAGGTGGTGCAGATCGTCAAGCCTTAGAAAATATTCTACTAAGCGTTATCTCAGAGAAAACAGGCTACCCAACAGAGATGTTAGAACTGGGTATGGATATGGAAGCAGATCTAGGAATTGATTCGATCAAACGAGTAGAGATATTTGGCTCGATGACCGAGTCCCATCCAGAAGTATCAGGCATCAATCCGAATGAATTAACGGAGCTAAGAACCTTAGGACAAATAGTAGATTACTTAGCAGGGAAGAGTGGTGCGAGTGCATCTACGACACCAAGCCAAACAGCAGCCCCAGTAGCTGCTGCACCGACAACATCTGCACCTGTTACCACACAAGCAGCAACACAATCCACAGGTGGCGCAGATCGTCAAGCCTTAGAAAATATTCTACTAAGCGTCATATCAGAGAAAACAGGCTACCCAACAGAGATGTTAGAATTGGGAATGGATATGGAAGCGGATTTAGGAATTGATTCGATTAAGCGAGTAGAGATATTTGGTTCAATGACCGAGTCACATCCAGAGGTATCGGGTATCAATCCAAACGAATTAACAGAGCTAAGAACTTTAGGACAAATAGTAGATTATCTAGCAGATAAAAGTAAAAAAAAAATCCTAGTGTAAGCCAAGGTGTAGATAAGGTAGAAGATGTAACACCAACATCTTCTACCCCTACTACCAACCAAGTAAAAACAACCACTTTTCATGGAGTAGGTAGAAAAGAAATTAGTTTACAATTTTTACCACAACCAGATTATTTAAACTTTACATTACCTTCCACACACATCGCCTTAATTACCAACGAAGGCACGGAACTAACCATTAAAGTTCAGCAAGCATTAGAAGCAAAAGGGAATAAAGTAGTTGTTTTAAACTTACCAGAAGTTGTAAAAAATCCAGTTCAAAATAAATCGGTCACACTAAGCAGTAATACGGATGAAGCGATTGCCACTGCCCTACAAACCATCTCGCAGCAATACGGTAAGGTAGGTACTTTTATACACTTGCATCCACACCTTGAATTTAGTGGCGGCAACTTTGCTCAGCACTTTCAGACAGAAAGAGTGATTCTCCAAGATGTCTTTTTATTAGCCAAACATTTACAAGCACCTTTAACAGAATTAGGAAATACGCAACGTGCCAATTTCTTAACGATCAGTCAAATGGATGGGCAATTAGGACTAGGAAAGCGAGGGAATATTTCTGTGATGGCAGGTGGCTTGAGAGGCTTGGTGAAGTCTTTGAATTTAGAATGGTCGTCTGTATACTGCCGATCTGTTGATTTGCAACCAGAATTATTAGCTACAACAAAAACTACTCAAATTATAGCAGAGTTACATGATGCAGATGTGTCTATTATGGAGACAGGGTTCAATGAAACAGGTCGAGTGACTACCCAAGCTATCCCCGTAACGGTAAAAGGAAATCAAACAATTGAGACGACTATTACCAAAGATTCTGTATTCTTAGTGAGTGGAGGTGCTAAAGGCGTTACGGCGACTTGTGTATTAGAAATGGCGAAGACCTTTCAATGTAAATTCATTTTATTAGGTCGTTCTTCCAATGATTATATACTGCCCGCTTATACCCAAGAAGCAACAGATGACGGTTCTTTAAAACGGCTCATTATGAATGATTTGAAAGAAAAAGGAGAAGCACCGAGCTTGCCAAAAGTGAAGTCTATTTTTAATCAAATCAATTCTAAAAAAGAAATTCAGCAGACCTTAGATCAAATAGCTGCTTATGGTGGACAAGCTATTTATATAAAAGGAGATGTAACAAATGCGGCTAGTTTCAAAGTAGATTTATTAAAAGCTACCCAAGAGTTAGGAAGCATCACAGGAGCTATTCATGGCGCAGGAAGACTAGCAGATAAATACATACAAGATAAAACGGCAACAGATTTTGAAAATGTTTTGTCTGTAAAATTAGATGGTTTATTAAGTTTATTTCAAAGCGTCAATATTCATCAATTGGATCATCTAATGTTGTTCTCTTCCGTAGCAGGTTTTTATGGAAATGTAGGACAGACGGATTATGCGATTGCCAATGAAATATTAAGTTCCGCTGCCCATCTATTCAAAACGAATCATCCTAACACACATGTATCTGCCATCAATTGGGGCGCATGGGATGGTGGCATGGTGAGCGATGCCTTGAAGAAGCAATTTGAGGCAGCAGGCGTTCGCTTAGTGAATAGCGAAGGCGGTGCAGCAATGTGTGTCAATGAATTTAATACCGCTTACTTCAATCAGCCACAATCTATTATAGGAGGCACTTTACCCGCAGCCATCAGCCCGATCAATGATCGTTTGGATGTTTATAAAATAGAAAGAAATTTCACACTAGCCGACAATCCATTTTTAAATCATCATGTCATACAAGGCAATGCGGTTTTGCCCGTTGTTAATGCAGGTGGTTGGATGTCGCAAACTTGTGAAAAATTATATCCAGATTTTCAAGTGTTCCAAGTCGAAGACATGAAGCTCTTCAAAGGAATTGTTTTTGAAGGAACAGAGACCAAGCATTGTACGATTGAAGTAAAAGAATTAGAAAAAACAGCGGAGCGAATTGTTTTTGAAACAACAGTTTACAGCAAAGGAGGAAAATTACCGACCTACCACTATAAGGCAAAAGTGACTATTGTCAATAAGAAAAACATACCCGTTGCCCCTACTTTCAAACCAACCATCAGTGGTACATTTCCAACAAAAAAAGGAGCGTATTTATATGAGGATGGTTCGTTGTTTCATGGTCAATATTTTCAAGGAATAGAAGACATTCTAGATTGGACAGAGCAGCAAATTATCTTATCCTGCAAAGCACCACAAGTGCCTTCAACAGATCAAGGACAGTTTCCTGTCCG
>CAKZUM010000669.1 GCA_937921525.1 uncultured Saprospiraceae bacterium | reverse complement strand
GGGGCGCTATATTGAAGGGCCCTTTCCCCTTGACTCTGTACTGTGTACATGGGTGACCTCTTGAAATACAGAATACAGAATACAGAAGATGGTGCTATTCCGGGTATATAAGGAGTGTTCGTCCCGATAATATTTCATTCGAGATCGAGCTCCCCACAGGTCAAGTCATCATCAGAGGAAGAAGATTTCTGAAACCTGCATAAGATAATTTCCTTACATCCTGCCAATCTAGCTGGAACGCCCAACATCAAAATAGTAGAAAACAATGGTGCAGTACCACCAGGAATATATAAACCTACTTTTTGTATGCCAACACTCTTGCGCCAGCATCTGACACCGGGCATGGTTTCTACCTCTTTAATAGGTTCTTTTTGTACACTGTGAAAAGCTTCAATATTACTTTCTGCTTGCTGGATAGCTACTTTTAAATCTTCATCCAATACATTAATTGCTGCATTGATTTCCGATAAACCAACTCTAGTTTTGGCTAGTGTTACCTGATCAAATTGTTCTGTATATTGCTTTACTGCCGCATCTCCTCCAGTAGCTATATTGGTCAATATATTAGAGACCGTCTCTTCTAATGCAACGCTATCAAAAGTAGGTCGTTGGAGTATTTGAGAGAGACTTTCTTTTTTAGGGTTGATGAAGACTTTCATACAATTATTATTTATTCAGTAGCTGATTGACAAATGAAACCAAATCTGTTCGAGACACTTCATGCTGAACTCTTGCTCTCCACTCTTTTTTATCCGTTACCTCGTCTGCTATCTCTCTACCCATTTTTAAATCTCTGACAGACACTACTCCTTTTTCAAATTCATCGCTTCCTAACAAGATTACAATTGGGCAGTTTTTATCATCTGCATAAGTCAATTGCTTTTTCAGCTTTTTAAAACCTTGATTAGGTCCGTAGTATACTTCTGTATTCACTCCCCCCTCTCTTAGTTCTTTCGCTATTTTTTGATACTCTGGCATCATCTCTTTATCTAATACGGTGATTAGTAAAGGTCCTTGCGCAGTGCCTCCTCTATTCGTCAAGGTGAGTAATTCTGCCAAGCGATCTACGCCAATCGATGCACCAGTAGCTGGCACATTCACTCCTAATAACTGCTTGACCAATCCATCATATCGACCCCCTCCACAGATAGAACCGACTCTACGTTCTCTACCCTTATGATCTAAATAAAATTGAGTGGATTCCACTTCAAAAATAGGGCCCGTATAATAGGCCATTCCTCTTACGAGAGTCGGATCAAATAAAACGGCCTCATCCGATAATCCAGATTCCGCTAATACACTATTGATTCTATTCAATTCTTGCAAGCCTTCTTTGGACACTTCATTATTTCCTATCTTTTCCGCTAAAGCGTCAATCACTTGTCCTCGATTCATATCCGACTCTGAAAAGATTTCAAAAAAGGAAAGGAAGTTGCTAACCATTTTTTCATCCAATCCTAAGCCAGGAATAATTGCTCCTGATTTATCCTTTCTACCTTTTCCTAATTCAAACTCTACGCCACGTAAACCAATTTTATCTAGCTTATCAATCACTCGAAGAATTGCTTGTTCTTGAAGCGGAGTCGTAATCCCTTGACCATGCAAAAATCCTTTTAAGATTTTTCTATTATTGACTCTAATTTTAAAATCGCTTTGTGCTAGACCTATTGCTTTTAAAGCATCCGATAAGATCATACAAACTTCTGCATCCGAAGCCACATCCGAAGAGCCTACTGTATCAAAATCTAATTGCCAAAACTGTCTAAATCTTCCTGGATCTAATTTGGTTTCATATCGAAATACAGGACCAAATTGATAGCGTCTAAATAAAGGCGCCGTTCCTTCTACCAATTGATTCTTGATAGCTCGCGTCCACAATCTTTCTGCATAGACTCTGGACAAGGGAGCAGTTAAATCATATCGCATAGAAAGGAATGCGTGATCCATCACCACATTGTTATCAGCATCTCTTAACTCTCTTTTTCCATCTGCTCGAAAAACAGGTTCAATTTCTGGATTTTTAAAAGAGTATACGCCTTTATCTACCGTATCTTCATCTGGCATATATTTACCTAAACATTCGGCATACTCCAATATAGGGGTATCCAAATGCTCAAAACCATACGACTGGTAGACCTTACTTGCTTTGTTAATGATATTCCAACGAAGTTCATTTAAGTTCGCATCAATATCTCTAAAGCCTTTTATTTTTCTTGGAACTAAACCTCTTTTATTATCCATGTTCTACTATGCTAAAATAGAACAGAGAGTAGAGAATAGAGAATAGAGATTTGTATCGCTCCAACTTGAACATGTGGGTTGGAACGAAACACGTCTCTATTCTCTATTCTCGCTTCTCTATTCTTAAAACCCGTAGGGTTTTAAATTGTACAAATAAAAAAAGGGCATTGTAATAAAACAATGCCCTATAAAGTACCACCGAAGAGATTCGAACCCTTGACCTCTGGATCCACAAACCAGCGCTCTAACCAGCTGAGCTACGGCGGCATCTTTTGCGAGCACAAAAATAAATCTTTTTTCTTAAAGAACTAAGTCTATTAAAATAAAAATGAAAATATTTTTACTTGT
>CAKZUM010000668.1 GCA_937921525.1 uncultured Saprospiraceae bacterium | reverse complement strand
TCCAACACCTCCTCTACACCAAGGCAATTCATCCCAAATAATAAGACCCAATTCATTAGCTGCCTTATATACTTCGGGGTCTTGTGGGTAATGCCCCAAGCGAACATAATTAGCCCCCATTTCCTTTATCATCTCCATATCGGTTCGATGAATATCATTAGGTACTGCCATACCGTAGCCTGCATGTTCTTCATGTCTATGCGTTCCTCGAATCAAAAGACGTTTGCCATTGAGAAAAAATGGCCCATTCGGTTCAAATTCGTACCAACGGTAGCCAACTGTCTCGGTGACTTCATCCAGTACTTGTCCATCTTGTACCAATTTAGTTTTTAGTAAGTACAAATTTGGGGTATCGGGCGACCATAATAATGGATTTTTTAAAATGGGTAAGTCAATGGAAATTTCGTTTTTGTTTAGATTATCATCTTTTGTAGTTAGTACTATTTTCCCAGATGCTTTTTCAATAAGCTCTAAATGAATAGCTGCTGACTTATCTGTTTGTAAATTTTCAATGTTGACTTTTACACTAGTCTGCGCTGATGCTGCACTTACTTTAGGGGTACTAACGGCAACGTTAGCAAGGTGTTGATTCGGAACAGTTTTTAAAAAAACATCTCTTGTAATTCCTCCATATATAAAGAAGTCTGCTTTTTGAGAAGGAATAATATCTCGATTATAGCCATTATCAGCTCTAACTAAAATTTCGTTTGGTAAACCCTTTTTTACATAGTCGGTAATATCTATTTCAAACCCCACATAACCTCCTATGTGACTTCCTGCTAATTGCCCATTGACATAAACTTGTGCTTGTAAATTGACTGCTTCAAAGTGCAATAGATACTGCACTTTTTCTTGAGCTGGAATTATTATGTTTTTTTTATACCAACTGGCATTTCTTCGATAGCCCGGCACTAAGTCAGTAGCATCCCACTGATTCCAAGTATGGGGTAAATTAATTGATTTCCAATGAGTGGCTTTTTCAACTGCAGAAAGATTGGTGTGATTCTCTTCTAAATATTGCCAATCTTGATTAATATTTTGAATAGTTCTTTGAACTGTTGTTGCAGGTTTCATTATTGTCTTCTGTGCATTGGAACAAGCACTCAACAAAATAAAATAGCCAATTAAATATATCCACATGGATGGACGATTATCTATACTGTTTTTCCACATCTACACTAAGTTGAATTTACTTTAAATAAATGAATCTAAAATTGGCTCTTTGACAATTCTTTCGAAAATTAGCTTAGACCTCTGGTCTGAGTAGCAATAGCGTAGAACTACTCAGACCAGAGGTCTAAGCTACTTTAGAAGAGTAAATGAAATCATCTAAAATTTTAATCTGCAATTACCTCAGAAAGTGACCCGTTTTTTAAAAGAGTGTTCCGTCGTAAAAGTGCCTCTACATAATAATAATCGGCATAATTGATAGGAACATTAATTTCTGAATCATGTGGTTTTGAGCCTACGCATTGAGCAACAAAAAAGGGTGGGGTAGTGGCCTCGTAAGCTGTTGTACTTAGAGCGGATAATACTTGGTCTGCCCAAGCTAAATATTTTTTACTATTCTCCGTATCATGCTGACTTAATTCAATCAAAGCACTCGCAGCAATGGCAGCGGCGGAGGCGTCTCTTTCTTCGTTTGGAATATTGGGGGCATTAAAATCCCAGTAGGGAATTTTATCTGTTGGTAAATTGGGATGGGTAAAAAAGAAGTCGGCTATTTTTTTAGCCTGCTCTAAATATTCTGGATTTTTAGTTTCTCGATAGGTTACGGTAAAGCCATACAATCCCCAAGCTTGACCTCTTGACCAAGCAGATTCATGGCTATAACCTTGATGGGTATTACGTTTTCTAATTGTTCCATTTTCTGGATAATAATCAATGACATGGTACGAACTATTATCAGCTCGAAAATGATTTTTTAAAGTTTTCTGTGCGTGGTTATCGGCAACTTCGTACAATTTTTTATTACCTGATAATTTTGCCGCTTGAAAAAGCATTTCTAGGTTCATCATATTATCTACAATAACGGGATAGTCCCACTTATCACGATTATGATCCCATGAACGGATAGCACCTACTTTATCACTGTATCTTTGAATGAGTTGTTCAGAAGCATCAATAATGACTTGTTTGTAGTCCTCATTATTCATTAAGCGATAGCCTTCTCCGAAGCTACAATAAATCTTAAAGCCTAGGTCATGTGTATGGTCATCAAAGCGTTCTTTCTTTTGAAAAGCAGTCCAATCCATAGCAGCCTTTTTTAATCTTTCATCTTTACTATATCTGTACAACCCCCAGAGTTTTCCTGCATGAAATCCACTTGTCCAATCTCTTGTTTTTACACCATGTATTGATCCATCCGCATTGATAGAGCGAGGGACATTCATAGAATCCAATGGAATCAATTCAATGTCTCTTAATGCTTTTTCGGTGAGGATTTTTAATTGTTTTTCAGGAGAAAATGCTACCTGAGATTGACTGTTTTTTTGAGAAGAACAGGCAAAGATCGTACATATAATTAAAGAAAAGAGAATAGCTTTTTTCATATCTTAGAGAAACTACTTTTTGTTAAAGGAGATACAGTAGGTTTAAATTTTTTAAACCTACTGCATCTCTTTTTAGGTACTAGGGAAGAACAACCTATGCCTCTAGTATGGACTACACGTTTACTAAACCTCTAAGGTTTAGTAAACGTAGATGTCTATTTAAATTATTTTAACATTACTTTGATGGACATTTGTCCTTCCTCCGTTTGTAACCTTGCGATGTAAACGCCCTTAGATAAATTCTGAGAGATATTAAAATCTACTGTATGATTACCTTGTGCTTGAACACCATTAACGAGTACAGCAATCTCCTGTCCTACGATACTATGGATGGATAATTTGACCTGCCCTGTTTGCGTTAAGTTATATCCAAAATTAGCCCCAAAAGTCATTGGGTTAGGTTGAGCAGTTAAATTCAAAGTTGTTGAATATACTGGTTCAAAGACACTAGTTAGTAATTCGGAACAGAAAGAAACCGCACCAATTGCTCCACCATGTGTGGCTGCCGTAGCGGATACTGCCATCGGATCATAACAGGGGTCAAAAGCAGCAAAGTCAAATAAGTTACCAAAGTCAACTGCCGTACCTGCCAAAGACGCATCTTCTACTACAAAATCAAACATATCTTCTGCGGCAGGATTGTTATATAAATCAATAACATATTGCGTAATATTCATTGGCACATTACCTAGTGGTGTTGGGTCTTGTATGAAAGTACCAGCACCGTCATTACCGATAGACTGTAAAATCAAATCAGAATATATTGCTGGCACAGAAACAGAGTCAATTCCATTAATAACATCTATGACATCTTGCGTCCAGAAGATATTATTAGCTGCAAATGTAAAGTTAGTTTCTGCGTGCAAAGTATCAATAGTAAATACTTTATGCGCATCATTATCCGGTTGTGTTTGCTCGTCTGTATAGATTGGCGAAGTACCCAACATCAAAGGATTTTGAATATAATTATTGGTTATTTTAACGGTATGTGCTTGTCCAAATTGGAAACAACCATGACGACCACCTACATTAAAAATAGTATTCTGATCAAACTCAATATACGTATGTGGCTCAATAGCACCTTGACTACGGAACACACGATCAATGATATTGTGAATAATAGAATTGGTAACAATCAAGGTATCCATCGTTGTATTTCTAGCGTCGATTCCTCTACCATTTCCTTGTAAAATTCTACGATTTCCACCATTTCTTAGGATACTTCCATCGACATATACCTTTGTTCGGTTTCCTCTGATTTGGATAAAACCACCACGATCTTTTTCGATAATACAATCTTGAACGATCACTCTAGAATTGTCACCCATAATACGGATCTTTCCCCAATCGTGCTGTTCACCTGGCCCCTTGTCTCCAGAGATAATCCAAATATTTTTTAAAGTAACGTTTCCTTCCGCTCGCATAATGTCAGGGAAATTTCCCGATGCATTAGGGATTCTAGTTAATACAGGTTTTAGTTCAGTATTTTCTAGATCAACTGCTTCAATGTGTAGTGTCCATCCAGGTTTGTTAACTAATCTTCCAGTCGTAATATATACTACGCCATTTTGTAATCGGTAAATTGTATTATTACTGATTCTTTCTCCTGTAGCAGTAGTATCTCCCATAATGATAGGAAATATATCTGCTGGTACCGCTGGGTCACCGCTTGCAGGGATTTCAACAATTCTAGCAGGGTCTAGAACTACATCAGCTGGTGGAATTAGAACTGCGTTAATAACATGAACAACACCGTTGTCACCTTGTATGTCTGCTACTGTTACTTGTGCATCATTAATAAACACATTTCCATTGTCAATTCTTACTGTAATATCTTTACCATTTAGGGTAGTGGCAGTCATACCATTACTCAAATCAGTTGATAAAATACTACCTCCAACAACATGGTATAAAAGAATTTGTGCTAAATCTCCCTCTGGGTCTGCTAGCAAGGAATTAATTAAATCCTCTCCTAAAGCGGCAAAAGCATCATCAGTTGGTGCAAAAACAGTAAAAGGACCTGCACCACTTAAATCGTCATCTAATTTTGCGGCAATTACTGCAGCTTCTAAGGTATTATGATTTTCACTATTGACAATAATATCGACTACGGTATTTGTGCCTTGTCCTGCTGCTAATCCATCACAAAAAGAAACTGCCCCAATCGCTCCGCCACCAGTATCAGCCGTAGCAGATGCCGCACTTGAAGGATAACAAGGATCAAAAGTGGAGAAATCAAATAAGTTCCCAAAATCAACTGCCGTACCTGCCAAAGACGCATCTTCTACTACAAAATCAAACATATCTTCTGCGGCAGGATTGTTATACAAATCAATAACATACTGCGTAATATTCATTGGCACACTACTTAGTGGTGTTGGGTCTTGTATGAAAGTACCAGTACCGTCATTTCCTAGTGATTGTAAAATCAAATCAGAATATATCGCTGGTACAGAAACAGAGTCGATACCATTAATAACATCTAGGACATCCTGCGTCCAAAAAATATTATTAGCTGCAAATGTAAAGTTGGTTTCCGCATGCAAAGTATCAATAGTAAATACCTTGTGAGAATCATTATCTGGTTGTGTTTGCTCATCTGCATAGATAGGCGAAGTACCTAACATCAAAGGATTCTGAATATAATTATTGGTTACTTTAACGGTATGTGCTTGTCCAAATTGGAAACAACCATGACGACCACCTACATTAAAAATAGTATTATGGTCAAACTCAATATACGTATGTGGCTCAATAGCACCTTGACTACGGAACACACGATCAATAATGTTATGGATGATAGAATTGGTAACAATCAAGGTATCCATTGTAGTATTTCTAGCATCGATTCCTCTACCATTTCCTTGTAGGATTTTACGATTTCCACCATTTCTTAAAATACTTCCATCCACATATACCTTCGTTTGGTTTCCTCTAATTTGGATAAATCCACCACGGTCTTTTTCGATGATACAATCTTGAACAATCACTCTAGCATTGTCCCCCATGATACGGATTTTACCCCAATCGTGCTGTTCACCTGGTCCCTTGTCACCAGAGATAATCCAGATATTTTTCAAAGTAACGTTTCCTTCCGCCCGCATAATGTCAGGGTAACTACCCGATGCATTAGGAATTCTAGTCAACACAGGCTTGGTATCTGTGTCGGTTAAATTTTCTGCTTCAATATGAAGTGTCCAATTCGGTTTATTAACCAGTCTACCAGTAGTAATATAGACCTGTCCATTCCTTAATTGGTAGATGGTATTTTCGTCTGTACGACTACCATCGGCTAAGGTATCTCCCATGATGACAGGAAATATATCTGCCGGCATCGCTGGGTCTGCACTTGGCTCGATGAGTATAACTCTTTGGGCCTGAATGCTATTTACTAAAAAAAAGCAGAGGGCCACGATTGATAAGTAGTAAATTTTTTTCATAAAATTTTTTTTCAAAAACAGTTGACAATTAGAAATATTAAAGCCTTAATTTGATTTTTATGGTTCTAAGTAGGTCGAATCAAATAAACTGGTAATTTATAAACATCTTTTTCCGTTTAAGAAACCGAAAAAATCTAGTTCCTAAATTTACTCGTTTAATTAACACGACCTACTTATTAGATTTTATATATTTCTTATAAGGGAGTAGTCAATAAATAAAGTACCCGTTATGGCGAAGTTATTTTTCATTAGTCCCTAAATGGGGGGTCTTCCGTTTTTTATGTGATTAAAATGATTTCCGAATTAGTAGACTAGTTCATATACCAACTTGTTATTTATGAACAAGTCTAGTATCTTGGAAATTATAATTTGTATTGCAAACCTATTGTCCCTGTCATTCCAAAAGTTTCTATTCTTCTTAAGAAATCTACATTTCTGACAAAGGCAATATCTTGTTGATTTGTAAAATTGT
>CAKZUM010000667.1 GCA_937921525.1 uncultured Saprospiraceae bacterium | reverse complement strand
GCTTCTAGTTGATCTACTACGGCTTCTCTTGTTCGATCTATTATATTATAATTGGCAGCGATAGAGGCATTATTGCCCCAGTTAAAAGCGTTTTTTGTTGTGTTTTCCTGACCAGTACTAAATTTCTGATTGGAGCCACCTAGACTAGCATTCAGCCCAGCATTGGCATTGACGGTGGGGATATATCCGTTCAATTCTCGACTAGTATTATTCTTTGCAATTGCTATATTATTTTGAGCTACTTTGATGTCGTAGTTATTGGCTAATGTGGTTTTTATAGCTTCTGCTTTTGTCAATATTGTTTGCGCAAAATTTGTTATAGGTAGGCAAAGCATACAGACAAAAAACAGTAAAAATGAGGTAAATCTCATGTAGGAAATATTTAAAGTAAAATTTGACAAGTTTATTTAAAAAGGAATTATTAGCAAGACTTGGGAAGTTTTTAAAACTTACCAAGTCTAGTCTGAAATTTCAATTAATAAACCTCCTCCAAAGCCTCTTTTTCAATCTTCTGCTCAATTACCGCTCGCTCTATATCTCGCCTTTCAGGACGTACTCCTGTAAATAACCAGATACGACCCCGCTTAATGGAGTTGCTTAAATATAATAAAAGCGGTAGTAAAAATAGTGTCAAAAAGGTAGCATAAGCAATACCATAAGCAATAGTAATGGCCATAGGTATTAAAAATTGGGCACTTCTTGATGTTTCAAAAATAAGCGGCATTAAGCCAGCGACAGTCGTTACAGAAGTCAAAAAGATCGCCCGAAAACGAGAACGTCCTGCCTCATATAAAGCATCTTTAAAAGGTAAACCTTGCTTTAAAAACACATTGAATTTACTTACTAATACCAGACCATCATTGACAAGAATACCAATCAAAGCAATGACTCCCAAGGTAGATAACATACTTAAAGGAAAGCCATGCAACCAATGGCCCCATGCGACCCCCACCAAACTAAAAGGCAATAATAGAAATAGCAATAAGGGTTGACTATAAGACCGAAACGAAAAGGCAATGATCGCATACATCAAGAAAAAGACAACGGGCAAAATAGATCGAAAGGATCGACCAATTTTTGCAGTTTCTCTACTTTGCCCTTCATACAATGGTTTGACAGTAGGGTAACGAGCCAAAATTTCAGGCATGATTTCGTTTTGAACCATCGCCATAATTTCAACGGAACTATCATCCGAATCCTTCAAGTCAGATTCCACTTTGATTTCTCGAATACCATTTAAATGATTGATAGACACCTCTCCTCTTTCAATGGAATAGGAGGCTATTTCTGATAAAGGAACTCGTTCCCTTGAAGGGGTGACGATCCACATATCATCTAAGTTTTTAATAGAGGCTCTTTCTGATCTATCATACCGAACCCATACCCGAATCTCGTCTCTTCCTCGCTGAAATCTTTGGACGGATTGTCCGAAAAAACCTGCCCGTACTTGAGACATAACACTATTCAAATCCAAGCCTAATAGGTAGGCATTTTCTTTTAGCTTTAATTCTATTTCTTTAATTCCTGCTGGGTCATTATCCGTAATATCCTTTAGCCTAGGATTCTCTTTGAAGGCATCTTTCAAGGCATCTTTTGCGCCTTTTAATTCTTTAATATTACTTCCTGTTAAGGAAATAGAAACAGGTTGGCCACCAAAATTTCTGCCTGCACCATAGGTCAATTGCTCTGCACCATATATTGGACCTGCTTCCGCTTCTACGGCATTGGCAATTACATTAGAGGGAAAATCTCGTTGTTGTCCCGGTAATAAATTTAACTCTAAAGTAGCATTAGAAATGCCTGGCCCGATTCTCCGAACCATATTTTGAATAACCGATTTTCCACCTGACTGCTTATCTTTATATTCTTCATTTACAGCTATTGCTGCTTTTTCGATTCGCTCCATAATAGATACCGTGATGTCTTCACTAGTTCCTTCTGGCATACTCAATTTAATCGACACTCTATCACTAGAGAACGGTGGAAAAAAGGAAACGCCAATAACTCCACCACCAATTGCACCAAAGGTCATTATTAACAAACCTAATGGAATACAAAAAGCAAAAATTCGATAAGTTAAAAAGAACCGAAGAACAGGAGAATATAGATAATCTCTAACCCAAGTCACCCCTTTATCGGCCCATTTATTGAGCAAGAAACTTTGAGATCCTTTCTTCATGGCTCTTGAGTGAGAAATATGGGCAGGCAAAATAACAAGTGCCTCAAAGAGGGAAAAAAGTAGGGTGACTACCACCACCACAGCCACCTCATAATAAAAATCGCCAAACCGTCCTTCCAGAAAAAAGAAAGTAGAAAAGGCGACCACTGTAGTTAATATCGCTGAAATAATAGCTGTAGATACTTCTAAAGTTCCGTCTATAGCCGCTTGTGTAGGAGATTTACCCATTTCATAATGGGCGTATATATTTTCTCCGATCACAATACCATCATCTACCAAAATACCAATCACTACGATCATTCCAAATAGAGACATAAAGTTAAGCGTCACCAAACCAGGAACAATAATAAACATCCCTAAGAAAGATACAGGCAGACCAAATGCTACCCAAAAAGCTAGACTAGGCTTCAGAAAAATTGATAATAAAATCAACACTAAGAAAATACCAAATAAACCATTTTCACTTAAAATTCGAGTTCGATCTCTCAAATCTATAGATCGATCAGAGGTAATATTCAGCTGGACGTTATCTCGCTGTGCATTGAAGTTTTGTACGTACTCTTTCATCATATTAGAGGCTCCAAGATATTCTTCATCATTGGTCGTTTGTACTCTAACTTGCACTGCGGGTTCGCCATTAAAATAAATTCTATCTGGATTTTCTGACCACTTATCTTGAACGGTTGCTACATCTTTTAAGCGAATAATATTACCACCTTGATCTGCTCGAACTATAATATAGTCCAACTCGTCTGCGTAATAAGCTCTATTGGTAGCACGAATTAAATAATCTTCTTCTTTGGTTTTTATATTACCACCAGTTGCTAAAATATTTGCTCGTGCTACTGCCGAGGCTACTTCCGTAAAAGTTAAATTTTTAGATCGTAAATCATTTTCTCTTACCGCAATTTCTATTTCTTCTTGTGGAAAGCCCGTAATTTCTACCTGAGAAATCCCTTCCATATTTCGAATATCTTCTTCTACTTGATAAGAAATTTGCTTTAAAGTCTGTAAAGGAATGTCCTTCCCACTTAATGCCAAACTGATTACTTCATTTAAGAATTCTCTTCTTGAGATAATAGGTGGCTCCATATCAACTGGGAAAGAGGGAACTCGGTCAACTGCATTTTTTACTTCTTGGAGCATATCATTAATATCGTACTCTTCAAAAGTTTCGATAGTAATCAATGCGGAGTTTTCAGATGATTTGGAAACGACTCGATCTATACCAACAATCCCTTTTAAATTGTCTTCTATCCTTAAAACAATTCCTTCTTCCATTTCGGTTGGGGAAGCACCGGGGTAGGCAATATTAATCGTAATAACTTTATTTGGAAATTGTGGATATAAGGAAAAATTCATCCTAGATAATCCACCTAAACCAAAAATGAAAATGGCTACTAAAATAACATTGACTGCTACTGGAAATTTTATAAAATAAGCTATTATATTTCTCATAAATTCATTGGTGTTCTCAATGCGTAATTTAGTGATTGGTAGTTGTGTTAGCACTCTTGGTGCTAACATAAGATTAAGCAAACTCTATTGAGTACTTACTGCTGGCTCTTCAGAAAAAATCTTCACCTTCATACCCACATAGGCACTAGGAATGGCTTTTGATAAAATCTGCATGCCATCCTCCAAGCCTTTCACCACAGCAGTACTTTCTTTAAAGAAAATCGGATTGACGGTCACTAAATCAAGTATGGAGTCTCTTACAACGAAGACTTTATCATCTTCCACTAGTAGCTTACGATTAATTTCATAAGTATTCTGTTCTTCTTTAGCGGTAATATTGGCCTCTAGGTACATTCCTTCTTTTAAGGTCTTACCTGCTACTTGTATAAAAGTCGGAATGGTCTGAGAGGCAGGATCTACTAAGCTATTCACTCGAACTACTTTACCAGTCCATTTTTTTGTTTTCTCTATATTGTGTAGTTCTACTTTTTTACCCACAGCTAAAAGTTCTGCGTAAGCTGTATTAACAGCCACCTCTAATTCATACACACTTTGATCAATAAATTCGCCTAGTTTTTGTCCAGGCCGAATCAATGCGCCTGGATTCACCAAAGCTTGAGTCAATATACCAGAGAAAGGCGCACGTATTGTGTAATTTTGTAGTTGAGTCTCCAGATTCTGGACATTATAAAATGCGGTATAAATATTTCTGCCAGCTAAGAATAATTTCTCTTTTTCACTCTCTGGTTCAGGTAAGCTTCTTAGGGATTTGTTGACGTCAAACTCTCGAACATAGGCATCCCATTTTGTGATGGCTGTTGGATAGTCTAACCTCAAATCAGGAATCAGTAAAACTAATTGGTTATAAAAGCTACTTTTCTGTGCTTTTAACCCAATCATTTCTTCTTTTTTATCTAGTTCTAGCAATATATCTCCCTTCTTATACCAGGTGCCAGCTTTAAAGGCACGGGTACTATTGTTGAAAATACCTTGTACCTCCGCAAATAAATCCACCCGATTTTTAGCGGTCAGATTACCAGAAGTTGTAATGGTGATAGGGGTATTAGCGTTTTTAACTATTTCTACAAAAGCACCAGTTGCTAATTTCTTTTCCTTTCTGGGTTTCCATTCCTTTTTATTGGCCATTGTCCGCTTAGCAACGGTTACCGCACCAAATACGAATAATAATCCTAATATAGCCAATAGTATCTTTCTAATCATGCTGCTTTTGTTTATTTAGTAACGACTTTCTGGGTAAATCGGTAAAACTATCGACAAGTTTATCTAAGAAATGGTTCAATAATAAATGTACATTCTTCTACTTGTTATTTTTCCTTTCTGCTGCGTTGAAAAGCCTCGTCGATGCTAGGCATCGCCTACGTTTTTCGCCTTGCATAAAGAAAAAATAACGGCGCATAAAAAC
>CAKZUM010000666.1 GCA_937921525.1 uncultured Saprospiraceae bacterium | reverse complement strand
TAGGGCGAACGAAAAGTCGTTTTTATAATATGTATTAGTGGAAGAAAGTTACAAACTTTCAAAATATTAGGTTGAAGTTACAAACTTCAACCATCGACCCAAACATTTTCCAATGAATTACATATTACGATTTTGACTTTTCGTTTGCCCTATATAGTGAAAATTGAGTCTTGATTGTCAACGTTTTATAAGCATTCTCAATTCTCCATTCACAATTCTCCATTCTCAATTCAAAATTAAGCCTAATGAACACCATTGGAAGAATGATTAAGACTTGCCACATCTACTAACGGTAGCTCCACAATGGTTCTTCCGATACTTTCATAGATAAAGCCATGCTCTTCCATCTGCTCCAAGGAATATAAATTACGTCCATCGAAAATAATAGGATCTCGAAGTAACTCCTTCACTACCTTGAAACTAGGTGTTCTGAACACACTCCACTCTGTTAGGATGATTAAAGCATCTGATCCAATAATCGCTTCATATTGATCGCTAACTAATTGAATTCTATCCCCAAAGATTTCCTTTACATTTTCCATTGCTTCTGGATCATAAGCTCTAATTTTTGCTCCAGCTGCCAGTAATTCTTCAATAATATATAATGCTGGAGCTTCTCTGATATCATCCGTATTAGGCTTGAATGCTAAGCCCCAAATACCAAATGTTTTACCAGTCAAATTATCTCCATATCTTGCTTTTACTTTTTGGACCATCACTGATTTTTGAATTCTATTTACTTTCATAACAGAATTCAAAATCTTAAAGTCGTAGTCATATTGATTCGCTGTTTTAGCTAAAGCTTGTACATCTTTAGGAAAACAACTACCTCCATAACCCACACCTGGAAATAAAAATCGCTTTCCGATACGACTATCACTTCCCATCCCAATTCTTACCTGATCTACGTTTGCGCCCACTTTTTCGCATAAGTTGGCGATCTCATTCATAAAAGAAATTCTTGCTGCCAAGTAAGAGTTGGCCGCATATTTTGTCATCTCTGCAGAACGCTCATCCATGAAGATGATTGGATTACCTTGACGAACGAATGGATCATACAGACGCTTCATTACCTTTCTTGCCTTATCCGAGGTCGTTCCAATCACTACTCGATCTGGCTTTAAAAAATCATCGACTGCTACCCCTTCTCTTAAAAATTCAGGATTAGATACCACATCAAATAGTTCGGGATCTAGATTTTTAACAAGAATCTCATGTACCTTTTCGGCAGTACCCACGGGCACTGTACTTTTATCAACGATTACTTTGTAATCAGTGATAATTTTTGAAAGATCATCTGCGACTCCTAAAATATAGGATAAATCAGCTGATCCATCTTCTCCTGGCGGAGTAGGCAAGGCCAAAAAGATGATTTCAGCATCTTTAATCGCTTTTTTAAGATCAGTGGTAAATTCCAACCGTTCTTGTTTGGTATTTCGATCAAATAAAAGTTCCAAACCTGGCTCATAAATAGGCACGTGCCCATTACGCATTTTCTGAACTTTCTTTTCATCAATATCCACACAAATTACATGATTCCCTGTTTCTGCGAAACAAGTACCCGTTACAAGGCCTACATAGCCCGTGCCTACTACAGCAATATTCATATCAAAAAGTTTAAGAATCCATAAAATTTCAAAGACTCAAATTGTGTTATTCGCAACAATTAAACTTACCTATTAACAAGAAAAAAGGTAGAAAGCACAAACAAAAAGCCTGTATTTCAGCCATTTAGCTAAAAACGAAGTAATAGAAGGTTTGTTACGTAGGGGAATTGAGATGATGGGATAGTTGATCAACTTAAAAAATTAATCATATTTGTAACAGCAATTTTTTTGCCAACTTCTTGTTTTTGAAACAACTTCATTGACATTGTCAATGCAATGCCGCTCTTATTTCTAAGCCATCAATTACTTCCGCTTCTCTATCTATCCACCAATGCAGGCGATCATAAACTGTTTTTTTATCAAAATAATTCATCGCCATCTTCACAAAAATATGCCCATGCTTGGCCTCTGAAATCCATAGCATTTTATAAAATTTATGCAAAGTTTCATCTTCCAAGGCGTCCGCAACCATTTTGAATCGTTCCGCACCTCGTGTTTCTAACACGGAGGCAATTAATAAACGATCCATAAATCGTTCATTCCTTCCTGAATAACATTGTTTGATCAAACGCTTGACATAGACATCTTCTCCCATGGAGGGTGCTAATTGGACTCCTTTTTGCTCCATTAATTGGTAGACTTGCTGGAAATGTTCCAATTCTTCTACGGCTGTCTCTATTAGTTCTGGGATAATAGCTACTCGATCAGGATATTTAGCAACAAAGCTCATTGCCATAGCAGATGCTTTTCGCTCACAATCCGCATGATCTTGAAGAAAGGAATTAAAATCACCAAGCACTGCTTCTAACCATTCTGGTTTACTGGCTACTGCTACATCTAGGTTGAGTTTCATTGAAGGATATTAAGAATTGTCAAATTTTAAGAATAGCAAAGTTAAGAATTTGAAATTATACATAGAATAGATAGTAGCGCCAGAGATATACGCCCAACCAAGGGCAAAAACAGTCCATTCAAAAAATTATTTAAAATAAAAGAAGTAATTTAATATCAAATCATAAAAACATGTATTATATTTAATATAAAAAAATATAATATACATCAAAAACACCATGCATATACTTCTACAAAACCTGCGTATTCAGCAAACTGTCAACTTGCCTACTGAGTTATTAAATACTTTAAAAAGAGAAGGAAGACGGAAAGGTTTAATTCTATTTGATGTACTAGAAAAGCAATGGATTTCTGGGCAATGTAGATTTGACAAAGCAGGCGAAGGTCTATTTTTTGTCTATAAAAACACAGAAATAATTGGTGTAGGTAGCGTTCAACAATCACCGACAACTCCGCCTACGGCAGGTATAGGATTATTGCAAAATTGTTATATTTTAGAGAAAGAACGTGGCAAGGGTTGTGGAAGCCAATTGTACCAAAAGTTGATCAATTTTGCAAAGATTGAGTTTGGACAATTGCAAATACCCCAGCAATGCCCTTATTATGAGCAATTAGGACCTATTGTTAATTTAATGGATCAACAACCTTCTTTATACTTTCCAAAATCGTAGTAGTAAACCTTCAATTAGTAGGAATACTAAAGCTGCAATTACACACCATCTCCAATAAGGGATACCTTGGCTACGTTGACCAATCAGCGTAGTATAATCTGTATCCGCATTCGCTGTCAATACATTTATCTGATCCCCTACCCTAGCTTTAAGATCTGTTTCATTCCAATAATCTAGTTGGGATTCTTTTCGATCATAGTTAAAGGCAAATTTAGCTAGCGGCTTGTCTGCTTTTAAAAATAAGTTATAAAATCCAGCTTCCTTTACTTGATCGTAAACACCTAGTATGACTTTAGCCCCTATTGCTGTTTGTTCTGGTATAAATTCCTCTGCTCGACCTTTTAACTTATAGACTGTTTCTGACTCTGTTATTAAATTATCCGTATCTATATAATCATCTTTTCCTATTGTGTAGGCAATGCGCTGTGCTTTGGCAGAAGAGATCGCCATTTTATATAGCATTGGGACAAAGATTTCTCCATTCTTCACCAAATTGCTATAGTCATCAGAAAGGGGTGCGGAACATAAATATAAGTTTCCTTTATCAAAGCTATACTTCCCCAGAAAAGTGCTACCATCTCTGTAGGCTAATAATTTTTCTTCTTTATTACTACCAAAATTAGTTAATTGATAGTTCGCCTGTGTGACGGGTAGTTTAAGATTAGCCCTTCTATTTTTATAAACATCTTTGAAGATAAATTCTTCATAGTTCACGGAACCCACCGCTTTCTCCTCTTTTACAAATTGAACATATTGATTGGCCTCGAAGGCTCTAAGAAAACTTTTATAGGTAGATAAGTTAGCATTATTACCTGGAAAGACTAGCAAATTACCACCATTCTTTACATACTTATTCAATTCAAAAGCTAAACCAGATGAAATGGCATTGATACTATTTAATACGATCATTTGGTAGGATGCGAATTTCGCATAGTCCAAGTTAGTATTTTGTTGATTGGTTAATCTAAAATAAGGCGCCCCTTTAAATGCTGCATTGAGGTATTTATCAGGACCTGCTTCGTTGATTGCTAATACCTCTATCTTTTCTGCTACATTAAAAGTGAAAAAATAATGGTCATCAAATTGAACGGGATAATCTGTAATTAATAACTGTGCCTCATGCCATCCTGTATGTTGAATCGTCAGATTAATTGTATCTATTGCTGTACCACCAGCGGGTAAAGATAAAGTTCCTACTGGCTTCTCTTGTCCGTCATATTTTAAGGATAATCTTAGATTTTCTGCGGCTTCGTTGCTATGATTTTTTACCCGAACTACCAATTTATTAGTTTGGTTCATCATTTGTACAGGGGCATCAAACCAACAAGAATCTATACTAATATTTTTTTCCTGCACAGACTGTAAAGGGACTAAATTAACTTCAAGGGTGGTATCTTGGTAGGCTTCTATATCGGTGATGTTTTTTTGAAAATCAGAAACGATATAGGCAATATTATTTTCGTCAGTGGCCGCATTTAAGACCTGTTTTTGTCTAGCAATGACTGTAGACATCGTTCTGACTGCTGGGCTTACTTTGATTTCATCCACTAAGGCAAGAGCGTCTTCTTTAGAAACTAATCTTTGGTGTCTTCCTTCAAAATCACTTGTTAATACTTGAAATTCATCTTCTTCTTGATAGGCGGTAATAATTTCTCTCGCTCGCTGTTTGGCTTTTTCCATCAATGGTACATCCGCACTTAAAGCACTCATACTAAAGGAATTATCTACATAGACACTTACTGCCTTTTGTCCTTTTTTCACAGTTGTATCTACGGGCTGGAAAGGTTGTGCAAATGCTAATACCAAAGCTGCCATAGCCCCTAAACGCATCAAAAGCGTTAATAAATTACGCAATCTTGAGCGAGCACTTGTTTCTTCTTTTACTTCTTTTAGAAATTTCACATTCGTAAAAAAAACCTTTTTGAAACGTCGGAAATAAAAAAGATGTATGATGATTGG
>CAKZUM010000665.1 GCA_937921525.1 uncultured Saprospiraceae bacterium | reverse complement strand
CAGTATGAACATATTCACTATCAAGAATTGCCCAATAATATGGGTCGGTCTAAAATTAGAAACACTTTAGCTGCCGATGCTCAATATCCTTATTTACTTTTTATGGATGGAGATGCTAAAGTCCTCAGGGAACAATTTATTACTAGTTATTTAAAACATTTAACTCCCACTACCCTACTCTACGGAGGATGTCAATATGCTAGCAATCCACCCGCTAATCCATTACAGCACTTACATTACCAGTTTGGAAAAAATAGAGAAGAAATCGACTTTAATATGCGCAACAAGACCCCTTATCAGGCTTTTAAAACGTTTAATTTTTTAATTCCAAAAGTGATATTCAATAATATTCGTTTTGATGAAAGTATTTCACAATATGGACATGAAGATACCTTGTTTGGAATGGCTTTGGAGCAACAAGCGATTCCAATTTTGCATATTGATAATCCATTAGAACATCTAGGCTTAGAAGAGCATCATCGTTTTTTACAAAAACAAGAATTAGCGATTGATAATTTATATCAACTTCATTTAGAGAAAAGGGCTCCCGCAACTAAACTACTAAATGCACATGACCTATGTCAGCGTCTTCACATAACGAGTCTAGTTCGCAGTATATTAAATCTTATGGCCGCTTATATAACACGGCAACTTACAAAACCAAGCCCTAGCCTATTCTTCTTAGATCTTTATAAGCTAAGGTATTTATTGAATCTTTCAATTGCTAAAAAAAGTAAATAAAATGGAACTAACAATCTATCAAGCAGATGCCTTCACAGACAAATTATTTGGGGGAAATCCAGCTGCTGTATGTCCATTACAAGAATGGCTTCCAGATGAATTAATGCAACAAATAGCCTTGGAAAATAATCTTTCTGAAACTGCTTTTATAGTACCAGATGGTAAGGATTATTCTATTCGATGGTTTACGCCTGCAGTAGAAGTAGATCTTTGTGGACATGCTACTCTAGCCACTGCTCATATCTGTTTTACAGAATTAAATCACCCAAGTAAAAAAATAACTTTCCAATCTAAAAGTGGTCCACTAACTGTTTTTCGAAGTACGCATGGCTATACCATGGATTTTCCTATTGATCCAATTGAAGAAGTAGATCAGCCTCTAAATCTGATAGAAGCATTGGGAGGCGTTACACCTATTGCTACCTTTAAAGGGAATACGGATTATTTGGTATTGTTAGATAGTCAAGATACAGTAGCAGCATTATCGCCCAACTTTGGCGTAATGGCAACTATCCCAGCAAGGGGAATCATTGTGACTGCCAATGGAGAAGAAGTCGATATCGTATCTCGCTTCTTTGGACCACAATCAGGTATTGACGAGGATCCTGTGACTGGTTCTGCTCATACCACACTAGTTCCTTTTTGGGCAAAAAAGTTAGGTAAAACTGCCCTATCTGCTCAACAGCTTTCTCAACGTGGAGGAACTTTATTTTGTGAATTAAAAGGAAATAGGGTCTTAATTAGTGGAAACGCCGTAACGTATATGCAAGGAAAGATTAAAATGAGGGAGACTATAAAAATCTAGGATGAAAGGTATTGAAAGTAGAATGGAATAACTTTGTCATATTGTCACATGTACAATACTTTATATTTCATCTTTTAAACTACATATAAAAATTGGTCATAATCATAAAATTCAAAATAAATATCTTTTTTAACTAATAATAATTTGTTAATTATTTAAATATATCTATCTTTCCAATATAATTACCCAGTTACGATTCTCGTTACACGGAGTAGCCACACACACTCCAAGCAATCTTTGATGTAATCTTTCTCCCTTTTAAATCTACTCGTAAAATAAACAAGTCATAATAGTTATTAATACGTGTCGTATTTAGAGTAGATTCTAACTAAATTTTTTCATCTATGATTATCACTTTTGAAGAATTAAGAAACATTAAGCACAGCCTACCTACTGGAAGTGTTAAAAAAATTGCTAAACAATTAAACCTTGAAGAACAAGCCATTAGAAATTATTTTGGTGCCAAAAAGAAATCTACTCCCATGCTAGATATGCACAAACAATCTGGTCCTGGTGGAGGCATATTCAGAATTGAAGACCTCACAATTCTAAATCTTGCTAAACAAATTATTAAAGAAAAGAATACTAAAAAGGAGTAATTAAAATCCTTAGGTTAATTAGAAAGCGGTACTGGTTTAACAAATCAGTACCGCTTTTTAATTGTAGTCAAGAATAAATCTTATTTCCTTTTATCTAACCTTTCTATTGTATCTAGATATAACTGCTCTACTTTATCTCTTGCCCAGGGGGTCTTTCTTAAAAATTTTAGACTGGATTTTATGGAAGGATCATTATTAAAACATCGAATACTAATCATAGATCCAAGCGTAGGCCACCCATATTCTGCTACGAGAAATTCTAAAATATCAACCAATTTGACGCCATGTAAAGGATTATTTGCCTGAAACGAAGGTAACTTTTTAGGATTCATATTAATTTTATTAACAAATACTAATTTTATTATTTTATAAAAAAGAACTAGAATTTTAGGATTATGATCTAATTTCTGTTCATTTCTTTATAAAACACGCATTTCTAAGCACAAAATACTGCTAAAGAAGCATTTATGAGACCGAGTACAATTTGTTGCGTATGTGTTAAATAGCGACAAGTATGAATAATTGGTCGTATATTCGCAAGGTATTAATAAATGAGTTTATTTTTTTGTTCGTTATTATTTAAGTCTTCTTAAACAAGTCTTTTGTCTTATCCAACCTTTAAAGTCAACTCACATTTTTTTTATTTTCAATTTTATTTAAATGAATATTTTCGTTGCAAAGTTAAATTTTGACACACAAGAGCAAGATTTACAAAGCGCTTTTGAAGAATTCGGCGCGGTCGATTCTGCAAAAATTATTATGGACAAATTTTCTGGCCGATCTAAAGGTTTTGGATTTGTTGAAATGCCAAACGACGACGAAGCTCAAGCAGCTATCGACGCATTAAATGATCAAGAGTTTGACGGACGAGTAATTGTGGTTAAGAAAGCTGAGCCAAGAGAAGATAGAGGTGGACGTGGTGGTAGAGGTGGCGGACGTGGTGGTTATGGCGGCGGCGGTGGCGGCGGCTATGGCGGCGGCGGTGGATACGGCGGCGGCGGTGGCGGTCGAAGATACTAGAAACAACTGATTTGGAAAAAGTATTTTTTACTTGTTCCATTAAGTACTTTTAAGTACATACCTTGTAAAGAAAAAGAAAGGCTCTCCTTAGAAATTTGGAGGGCTTTTCTGTTTTAAAAAACTAGAGTTTTTTTTACCATATAAAACTAGATTTTTTTTTACCACATAGGTACATAGATCACATAGCAAAGCGTAATTATGTGCTTATGTGGTGGGTAGGTTATTTTTTTCCTAGTCCCTATGAGTTTATTAATATTGTTTTAGAAAATACTCCGCCTTCATATTTGATTTCTACAATAAAAAGTCCTTTCAAATTTTTGACATTTAGATCTGTCTCTAGTGCTTCTGTCCACTGCTCTCGCAATACTTGTCCCCCAATATTCATTAAGCGAATATGCATCTTCTCCTGTTTAAATTGCTTAATCACAATATGCTTATCAATTGAACTTGGATATAGAATCATATATTCTCTCTCCTTAGAAATGCTATCCGATGATATTAAAAGTAAATCAAAAATATCAGCAGCATTAACTGCTATAGACTTGTCGGGTACTTCTTTGCAGAAAAGAGATAATGAATATACACATGAGTAAATCAATATTAATCCTATCTTTTTCATTGTTTTTATTTCATTAATGCGAATCGCTAGTTTAGAGTACACTACTGGACATTTTAAAGAGTAGAGAGTAGAGACGGGTTTCGTTAAAAAATGACGAAATTTCATAGTTTTTTAAACGAAATATATCTCTGTTCTCGCTTCCCCGCCCGCCTGACGGCAGTCGGGCTGGTCTGTTCTCTATTCTAAAAATGTCTAGTAGTGTAAGTTTAGAGCTTGTCTAAATTGGAAAAGTCTTGGAACAAAGAAAGATAATATAATTATTTTACCTTTGTCAGCAATAAATATAGTAAAATACAATGCAAAAATCAGCACTCAACCAATCTTTCATACTACCATGTGGTGTAGAAGTACCCAATAGAATTGCAAAATCTGCCTTAAGTGAAGGAATCGCAGAACCAAATGGTCGACCTTCCCCCGCCTTATTTAATCTATATGAACGATGGGGAAAAGGAGGTGCAGGGATACTGCTCTCTGGTAATGTCATGGTCGACAAGGCTCATTTAGTCAATGCCAATGTGATGATCGCTGAGGAGGAATTCTTAGAAGACTACACTACTTTAGCAAATAAAGCACAAGCAAATGGCGTACACTTATGGATGCAAATCAATCATCCCGGCAGACAAGCTCCTTCTTATTTAGATAAAGCACCTGTTAGTGCTTCTAATGTGGGTATGCCAAGTAAGATGTATATCCAACCTCGTCCTTTAGAAGAAGCGGAAATTTTAGACTTAATAGAACGATATGGAAATGCGGCACTTCTTGCAAAGAAGTCGGGTATGAAAGGTGCGCAAATACATGGCGCTCATGGTTATTTAGTGAGTCAATTTCTGTCTCCACTTACTAATTTGAGGACGGATAAGTGGGGTGGCTCTTTGGAAAATAGAGCTCGTTTTGTTTTGGAGATTTATCGCAATATGCGAGCAAAAGTAGGTCCAGATTTTCCTTTAGGAATCAAGATAAATTCTGCCGATTTTCAGCGGGGTGCTTTCACGGAAGAAGAATCTATGGAAGTTATTCAAATGCTGGATGAGGCAGGAATGGATTTGATTGAAGTATCTGGTGGGACTTATGAGCGAGCAGCTATGGTGGGCACTACCCAAAAAGAAAGTACGAAAAAGAGAGAGGCCTATTTTATGGACTTCATTGTAAAAGTTAGAAGTAAAATTAAATCTCCTTTGATGCTTACTGGTGGGTTTAGAACGGTAGATACCATGAATAAGGCGATCTCTAATGGAGAGTTAGACTTTGTAGGACTAGGTCGCCCTTTCTGCGTATTTCCTGACGTTGCTAAAGATTTATTGAGTGATGCCATGACAGATTGTACAGTACCTGATTTACTAACGGGTGTTGATAAAATAGACATGTCTGGTATGCTTCAAACACCTTGGCATATGTTCCAATTAGCTCGTATGGGTAAGGGGTTAGATCCCGATCCAAATATGGATGTGTGGATGGTCTATGAAAAAGTAACTGGTCGAAAACGACCTGTATAAAATATCTAGTCAAAAAAAAGAGGCTGTCTCTTAGATCATATTGATCTTAGAAACAGCCTCAATAGACTCACTAAAGAGGGTAAACTAAAACTATTTCCTTTGTTTCACTATTCTACGATTCAATACTTGTTGGCCATCCTCTTGAATAGATAACATGTATAAACCGCTTTCTAAATCTGAAACATTCAATTGGTGCTTTGATATATCTTTAGCTATCACCTGATCAAATACCTTTCTTCCGCTTATGTGGAAGATAGATACTCTTGCATTATCAGCACTACTCGTATAATTTAACTCTAGAGAATTAGCGAAAGGATTAGGTGCAATAGTTACATTTTCAAATATGTTTTCTAGTGCTACATCTGCTTCAAATACTTCTGCATTTCTAGAGCTTGCAATTTGAAGATTTCCTCCAGAAGTTGAAAACTCAAAAATAGAGCTATAAGCTGACTGATCCTCTCCATGACAAACTGATCTTAAACGGTATTCATAATCTCTATTAGCAGGAGCTAATACTCTTGCCTTCGAATATCTTACAAATGCTGTTGCTACCCAGTTTTCTCTTCCTTTGAATCGTACTTGTATTGTATATCCTCTTGCACCTTCTACATCTTCCCAGTCAAGAATTATTTTTCTAGCAGAAACATTTGTTACTTCTGGTTCAGAAGGTACAGCACATGTAGTACTCCCTATATGACAGATACTGCCATCATCACTTCTATTGACAGTTACAGCATTAGACAAACTGTAACAACCTTGTAAATCATTGGCATTCAAACCTGCTTCTAAACCAACTATTTCTCCTTCGTAAGATAAATGCCAGATCAAACAAGTACCTGCCCCTGCCCCATCAAAGTCCACTGCGCTTGGCATTGGCGGTAAGCCTAAGATATTGCCCTGGTCATCTGTTACTACCCATTGGCTATTGCTACCACTATTACCTGATAGTGTGATAGAACCAGCTGCTAGATTATCTGCCTCACCATCCCCTACACAAAATTCAAATGGACCACCTATTAATGTTCCGCCAGCAGCAGTACATGTAGCTGCTGGTGTTCTCACTACTTCGACTGCATTTGATAAACTGTAACAGCCCTGTAAGTCATTCGCATTCATCCCTACTTCTGCTCCTTTTAAACCATCTTCAAAACTTAAGTGCCATACTAGACACGTTCCTGCTCCTGCGCCATCAAAGTCCACAGCACTTGGCATTGGTGGTAAACCCAAGATATTTCCTTGCTCATCTGTTACTACCCACTGGCTATTTGGTCCTGTGCTGTTCGCTAAAGTAATTGAGCCAGGTGCCAAATTATCTGCAACGCCATCTCCTACAGTAAAGCTAAATGGGCCGCCGATTAATTCACCACCATTTACATTACAGCCGCTTGCATTATTTCTTACTACTTCTATTGGGTTTGATAAGCTATAACATCCTACTAGGTTATTCGCATTCATACCCACTGCTGCACCTTGTAAACCATCTTCAAAACTTAAGTGCCATACTAAACACGTTCCTGCTCCTGCTCCGTCAAAGTTTACTGCACTTGGCATTGGTGGTAAGCCTAAGATGATACCTTGCTCATCTGTTACTACCCACTGGCTATTTGGTCCTGTGCTGTTCGCTAAAGTAATCGAACCTGCTGGAATATTATCTGCTACTCCATCACCTATTGAATTGAAAGTGAATGGGCCGCCGATTAATTCGCCACCATTGGTATTACAACCGCTTGCATTATTTCTTACTACTTCTATTGGGTTTGATAAGCTATAACATCCTACTAGGTTATTCGCATTCATCCCTACTGCTGCACCTTGTAAGCCATCTTCAAAACTTAAGTGCCATACTAGACACGTTCCTGCTCCTGCTCCGTCAAAGTTCACTGCACTTGGCATTGGTGGTAAGCCTAAGATGATACCTTGCTCATCTGTTACTACCCACTGGCTATTTGGTCCTGTGCTGTTCGCTAAAGTGATTGAGCCTGCTGGAATATTATCTGCTACTCCATCACCAATTGAATTGAAAGTGAATGGGCCGCCGATTAATTCTCCACCATTTGTATTACAACCGCTTGCATTATTTCTTACTACTTCTATTGGGTTAGATAAGCTATAACATCCTACTAGGTTATTCGCATTCATCCCCACTGCTGCACCTTGTAAACCATCTTCAAAACTTAAGTGCCATACTAGACAGGTTCCTGCTCCTGCTCCGTCAAAGTTTACTGCACTTGGCATTGGTGGTAAGCCTAAGATGACACCTTGCTCATCTGTTACTACCCACTGGCTATTACTGCCGCTATTACCTGATAAAGTAATTGAGCCTGCTGAAATATTATCTGCTACTCCATCACCAATTGAATTGAAAATGAATGGCCCACCTGTTAACGTTCCACCCACTGCCTCGTTTCTTGTAACTGATACACTATTTGATAAGCTATAACAACCCGATAATTGATCTACATTATTACCTGCTGCTAATCCTGTTAAACCATCTTCATAAGATAATGCCCATACTAAACATACTCCTGCGCCTGCG
>CAKZUM010000664.1 GCA_937921525.1 uncultured Saprospiraceae bacterium | reverse complement strand
GGAATATTGGCATCTTTTAATAAAATTGCTAAGATATTGCGATCCAATTGATCTAATTCCATAAAGCTAGTGATTTTGAAATATTTTTAACAAAACTAGCAGAATAATAAGTATTCAGCAATTAACGTGCTAATTTATTGGAAACTATTATGATTATTATAAATACCCTATTCTGCTATGTCACTAATTTTTAGTCTCTGACGTTATTTAAGAATGTAGTTTATTTCGGGCTTTAATTCTAATTGGGTTGAAATCTTTTCTAATTTTTTTATCTTGTCGAGCATTCTTTTTGAGAATAGAGAAGCGAGAGCAGAGAATAGAGACCATATCCGTTTAAGGAATAACGAAATTTCTTTGGTTACAAACGAATCCAGTCTCTATTCTCGCTTCTCTGCTCTCTGTTCTAATCTTGAGAGTAGAGAAGCGAGAGCAGAGAATAGAGACCACATCCGTTTAAGGAATAACGAAATTTCGTTGGTTACAAACGAATCCAGTCTATATTCTCGCTTCTCTGCTCTCTGTTCTGATTTTGCGAGTAGAGAAGCGAGAGCAGAGAATAGGGACCACATCCGTTTAAGGAATAACGAAATTTCGTTGGTTACAAACGAATTCAGTCTCTATTCTCGCTTCTCTGCTCTCTGTTCTAATTTTGAGAATAGAGAAGCGAGAGCAGAGAATAGAGACCATATCCGTTTAAGGAATAACGAAATTTCGTTGGTTACAAACGAATCCAGTCTCTATTCTCGCTTCTCTGCTCTCTGTTCTAATTTTGAGAGCAGAGAAGCGAGAGCAGAGAATAGAGACCATATCCGTTTAAGAAATAACGAAATTTCGTTGGTTACAAACGAATCCAGTCTCTATTGAATCCAGTCTCTATTCTCGCTTCTCTGCTCTCTGTTCTAATTTAAAAGATAAATAAATGAAAATAGCTGTTTTTCCAGGCTCTTTTGACCCCATTACGATAGGACATGTGGAGATTGTCCGGAGGGCCATCCCTTTGTTTGATAAGATTATTATCGCTGTTGGTGTCAACTCTCAGAAAAAATATTTGTATTCTTTGGAAGAGCGAATGGAGCATATTGACGCTGTATTTGCACATGAAAACAAAGTAAGTGTAGATAAACATGAAGGTTTGACTGCTCACTATTGTATGAAAAAAAACGCTAAATTTTTACTAAGAGGACTTAGAAACGCAGCAGATTTTGATTACGAAAAACAATTGTCTCAGATGAATCACATCATTGGGGATGGGGTTGAAACGGTCTTTTTAATTAGTCATCCTCAATACTCTCATATTAGCTCGACTTTGGTTAGAGAGGTTATTAAGGGGGGAGGGGATGCGTCTCCGTTTCTGCCAGAGGGGTTGTTTAAATAACTATCGGAATCAGAATTTGCAGAATCCTAGAATTTGCAGAATCCTAAGCGTAAGCAGGATCAAAATTCTGTAAATTCCGAAATTCTGCAAATTCTGATCCTGATTAGCTGAATAATGAGTATCACAAGATTTCCAAAAGATCAGACATATTGTAAAAAAGCTTGGCCCCAGTCGCTTGTAATGCCTCCTTATTGTGTGCGTGCGCTGCATAGGCGTAGACGCTTGCCCCACTAGCAACCCCTGCCTGCACCCCCATCAGACTGTCTTCAATAATTAAACACTCTTTTGGATCAAATCCCATTTTCTTAGCAGCATGGATATAGATGGCAGGGTTAGGCTTCCATTTTTGTAAATCATAACAACTGAAAATATTCTTTTCAAAATGGTTTAATAAGTCTGTCAATTTTAAATTGAGGCGAATCTTATTTCTTGGACCACTAGATACCACAGCGAAAGGAATTTTCAACTGAGGAATTAATTCTGTAATACCAGGAATAAGTTTTAGTTCTTTTTGGAAACGATCAAAGGTGATTGTTCTATAAGTTTGCTCAAAATTGTTCGGAAGTGGCTTTTTGCGAAATAGCTCGATTATAGCCATTACTTCTTTGAATGAATTACCTTTGAAATATTGGGTCGCAAATTCCAAATCAATATCAACACCAAAACGATTGGCTAAATTTACTAAGGTACTTAGGGCAATAGGTTCACTATCAACTAGCACCCCATCACAATCGAAAAGGATACATTTTATTGGTTTTTTCATCTTGCAAAATTAAATAAACAAACTGGATATATACATAGTAAATACTTAGAACAGATTGCCGAGATTATAAATCATATCCGCCAGGCTATCAGAAAGGTTCTTGATTACCAGTTAGTCATAGAGCGAAGGCAGATGGCAGAAATTTTCAAAATGGCTGTCATCTTTCCCAGAAACCCAGATGACAGCCACTTTACAAGTTTCTGCCATCAATAGTCCGTCTTTTAGCCTGACGGGTATGGTTATAAACCTCGACAATCCTATATTTATCATAGCATTTAACAAATATCGCATTTCTGTCAATCTCTATTTGGAAATGTTTAATTTTGAAAATTATAATTTAAGAGTATGTCTAAATTTCTACTTCCTGATAACCAGCATTTTAAGAACTTGGCTTCCCATCAAAATAGTCACCTAGCTCGCTAGGCAACAATTTTGATGCTTCGCCAAAACCTTAAACTTCTGATAATCAGTTTGTACAAATTTTAGACATACTCTAAGAAATACTAACAAAACCCAGCAATGAATTTTGAAAAAAAAGTAGCCTTTGTAACAGGGGCCGCATCAGGTATTGGAAGAGCAACTGCTATTAAATTAGCACAGCATGGCGCTGTTGTAATTGTAACAGATATAGATGAAAAGCAAGGACAAGAAACAGTAGATTTAATCCATCAAGATGGAGGGATTGCCAAATTCTATACTTTAAATGTAGGAGATCAAAATGCGATTAAAAAAACTATGCTTAAGGCAATCGAAGAATATGGACCTATCAAATTAGCCGTTAATAATGCAGGGATTGGTGGTGTTTTAGCACCTGTACATGAGGTGCAAGATGCCGATTGGGATCGAATGATGCAGATTAATTTGACGAGCGTATTCCAATGTATGCGAGAAGAAATCAATTGTATGTTGCATCATGGAGGAGGTAATATTGTCAACGTTTCATCTTTAGCAGGTTTGAATGGATTTAAAGGGAATGCCCCCTATAGCGTTGCTAAACATGGAGTGATTGGCTTGACTAGATCGGCTGCCCAAGAATATGCTACTTTGGGAATACGTGTAAATGCAGTATGCCCAGGCTTCACAGAAACGGCGATTATTCATGAGCAAATGCGAGATTTTGTAGATAAGCTAACAAAAGTTCGAGTGCCTATGCAGCGAACTGGCCGACCAGAAGAAGTAGCGAATACGATTGCTTGGTTGCTAAGTGAAGAATCTTCTTATGTGAATGGTACTTATATGGAAGTGGACGGAGGGATGCAGGCAGGATAGTTTATTAAAATTCCAAATAACAAATAACAAATTCCAAAACGTGGTGCTGACTAGCATCAAGTTTTGAAATTTGGAATTTAAAATTTGTGATTTAAACAAAATACCCCCACTTCAAAGAAGCAGGGGCATGGATAGCAATGGTCTTGATTGCAGACGACTATTCAGCTTTAGAGTATGTTGACAATATCCAATTGCCAACGTGTAAGATGCCTGTTACCTTTTAAAGTTTAGTCAACTTATGAAGGAGTGGTTTTAAGTCGCCCGCATCAATACTAATAAAATAGATTCCATCTTTATAGTCTTTCACATTGATGAGGAGTTGTTGGTAGTTGGTATCGTCTATAGCTTGACGATTTATGCTTTGTCCAATGCTATTGCCAGAACAATCAACTTTACAATCGAGAAAAATTTAGAAGGATGAGCCGAACAAGAAACCTTAAAAATCTAACTTTAAAATACTTAAATCGTTTGTTGGTTTGTGTTTGGTGCCATTTCGATAAATCTTGTAAACGGCTCATCCAGACTAAAAACTGTTTTAGGAATGGTGAAATAATAAACTTGCATTCTTCTGCTTGTTCTTTTTCCTTTTGGCATCCCGTCCGCAAGCGGTTCACAAAAGATAAAGATTCCCCGAATCTTTCCCTTTTGCTCATGTTGAAAAGCCTCGTGATAGCTAGGCTATCCCTACGTTTTTCGCCTTGTAGAAAGAAAAAATAACA
>CAKZUM010000663.1 GCA_937921525.1 uncultured Saprospiraceae bacterium | reverse complement strand
CGCCCTGGCGCAAATTCAAAATCTAAATATTTCTTTTGGTAGTATTCTGAACTGGTGAAATGCTTCTCCGTTAATTGCTTTGTAGTAGAGAAAAAATATTTTAATTCTTCTGGAGTAGTCTCAGATGTTTGAAGTTCTGAAAATAGCTCCGTAGTTTTTTCGGCAGACAAGTCCGCAAAAGAGCTTGGGTATTTTTCCTTAAGATGCGTTTGAAATGCAGTTACTCCTGCCAAATATTTATCAATATCTTCCTTAGGATAACAATCATTCAACATGCCCAACATAAAATCTAAGGTTGGTTCTAAGGTGGTTAAGCCTTCAATTTTAGCAGTTGGTAATAAGGTATTTGATAGTTGATCTATTACTCCTCGTTGTGCTCTATCTAATGGTAGATTGGCATATACCTTTAATGGTTCTTGAAAGAAATTACAGGCAGGAAGGAAAGCAGCACTGGCAGAAGCTGCTATGATGCCTTGTATGGCAGTTCTTCTTTTCATTTATTAGTAATCTAGAGATTTTTATAAGAATAAAATCTAAGCTACGATAAGTTTTATAAAAATCATAATTATTCTTTCACAGTTACTCAGTAAAAATAATGCAGCCACAAAATAAAAAGCTCTAGATGGTGTACCTCTAAATGTACACTACCTAGAGCAATTTTATTTTTTGAGAACTTGGTACTGCTTGGAGTCTCTATTCTCTACGCTCTCAACGAAGTGGTCTCTATTCTTATTTTTATATTTTAGCTACCAAATAACTGGCTTCTTTAATAGCCCGCTTGGCATCTAAACCAGAAGCATTATGTGCGCCACCGATAATATGAACGGTTTCACCAGAAGCAAATAGCGCCTCATATAAATCGTTCAATGGTTCTTGTCCTGCACAGATGATTACATGATCTACTTGCAAGACTTGTTGCTCATCGCCCACCGTAATATGTAAGCCTGCATCATCGACCTTATCATACGATACCTGTTGAAGCATTTTTACTTGCTTCATCGTCAAACTAGACCGATGAATCCAACCCGTAGTCTTACCTAATTTCTTACCATGTTTCCCTTTAGAACGTTTCAATAAATAAACTTCTCTAGGTGATGGCAAAGGCTCAGGTGCTGCCGCTAATGCACCTGGGTTGGTATAGTTCATGTCTACTCCCCACTCTTTCATATAGGCTTCCACATTCATTGTTGGCGATTCGTGCGCCATGTCGTGCGATAGATATTCTGCCATATCAAAACCGATTCCTCCAGCCCCGATAATAGCCACACTTTTTCCTACAGGCTTGTTCCTATACAATACATCGGCGTAATCTAATACCTTCGGATGGTCGATGCCTTCAAAGTTTAATTTTCTTGGACTTACCCCCGTTGCGATGATAATCTCATCATATTTTCCAGCCATTAATTCCTTTGCAGATACCCTATGATTCAAATGTAGCTTTACACCATGTTTTTTAATCATGGTGTTATAGTAGCGAATAGTCTGTGCATATTCTTCTTTCCCAGGTATCACTTTCGCCATATTGAACTGTCCACCAATTTCGTGTTCCCCTTCAAACAAATCGACTTCGTGCCCTCGCTCTGCCGCAATCGTTGCAGCAGCCAAACCTGCTGGGCCTGCACCTACTACTGCTAAACGCTTCTTGGCATGAACGGGTAAATAATTTAACTCCGTTTCATGACAAGCTCTAGAATTCACAATACAAGAACAAACTTGCATCGTAAAAGTATGATCTAAACAGGCTTGGTTACATGCGATACAAGTATTGATTTCTTCTGGACGGCCTTCTATTGCTTTTAAAACTAACTCTGGATCAGCTAAAAATGGCCGAGCCATAGAAATCATATCCGCACAGCCATCCTGCAGGACTTTTTCCGCCACATCTGGCATGTTGATTCGATTAGTCGCTACTAATGGAATATTTACTTCTCCCATCATTCGCTTCGTCACCCATGCAAAGCCACCTTTAGGTACTATCGTACCAATCGTTGGGACTCTTGCCTCATGCCAGCCGATACCTGTATTAATAATCGTTGCACCTGCTTTTTCTACTTCTTTAGCTAACTGCACCACTTCCTCCCAACTACTTCCCCCTTCTACCAAATCTAACATAGATAATCTGTAGATAATGATAAAGTTCTCTCCAACCCGCTCTCTTGTTTTTCTAATAATCTCTAAAGCGAACTTGATTCTATTTTCATAAGAACCACCCCATTCATCTGTCCGATGGTTCGTTTTTTTAGCAATAAATTGGTTAATTAAATACCCTTCCGAACCCATAATTTCTACTCCATCATAGCCCCCTACTTGCGCCATCTTTGCACAATGCGCGTAGTCTTCTATCGTCTGTAAAACTTCTTCTCCTGTCAAAGCTCTAGCTGGAAATGGCGAAATCGGCGCCTTCGTATCACTAGCAGAAACATTTTTAGGAGTATAGCCATATCGACCTACATGCAGAATTTGCATACAAATTTTTCCTCCCTCTTTATGCACCGCATCTGTAACTACCCTATGCTTCAATGCTAATTCTTCATTATCCAAAGGATGCCCTATTGGCAATGCCAAGCCTTGTTTACTAGGAGCAATACCTCCAGTCACGATCAATCCTACTTGTCCTCTAGCTCGTTCTCCATAAAAAGCCGCCATTCGCTCAAAGCCATTGTCTAC
>CAKZUM010000662.1 GCA_937921525.1 uncultured Saprospiraceae bacterium | reverse complement strand
TTTTGATTATTATTGATTCCTTCATATTGTCGATCTGACCAGGCGAGATTATAATTAATCCATCCAGTCGTTTTTCCTGTTGTTTTTGTTAGGCTTGTTTCTAGGCCATAGCTCCAACCTTTTCCTACGCTTACATTATTTTCCCAATCGAATTGTTGCGCTTCTTCTTCCACTAAGAAATTTGTATCTTCCCTATAAGTAATCAGATGATTCATATACTTGTAATAGCCTTCTAAGTTCCAATTAAAATGTTTGGATAACCGATAATGAATACCCACATCGGCTTGCCAAGCACTTTGTGGTCTAACTTGTTTTGTAGAAGGCACCCAGAGATCATTAGGAATACCAGTAATAGTTGACTGTAAAACATGCAGAAATTGAGTCATCTTTCCTAAAGAACTCTTTAATCGGATTTTATCATTTGGTTGGTAGTTGATAGATAATCGGGGTTGTATAGAAGGGTATACTTTATTCGGAGCTATGAATAAGACACTATGTAGACCTAGTTTTGCTTTTAATTGATTATTGATTTTAAACTCATCCTCTCCATACATATTAATTTCTGTAGCGTAAAAAATTGGATCGATGAATGTCTCGAATATTTCAAATTCATTTCCATCAAAATCATATTCTTCTACTTCAAATTGATCTGAAACCAAAGAGGGACTAAATTCACGAACTAAAACTCCGCCACCAAATTTAAAATGATGCTGGCTAGTAGGTAAATAATTAAAGTCTATTTTGAAACCACCATCATTAATTTTTGAACTAAAGTGAAATAGCGAAACTTCAGATAAAAGAAAATCTTCTTCTAAATTTGGTAGCTCTTCTTCTCCTTCTTTTGTTTCGTCGAGAGTAAAGAATTCCTCTATTCCATAATCGTTTGTAAAATTAAATTGACTATAGGTAAAGGTCATATTAGAGAAAAATTGATTATTCCAAAGATGATTCCACCTTAAGGAAAAAATAGTATTCCCCCACTTATAGCTTAAAAAATCATTTTGAATAAAGTCTACAGGACTTATTTCTGAATCCAAAAAAGTTTCATCTTTGTAAACGTATTCGGATTCCATCTGAAAATCATCTCCTCCTTTATAAAAACTAAAATAGAGTCGATCTTTATCTGAAAATTTATGGTTTAATTTTACGTTGGTATCATAGAAATAATACCCACCAGAATCGTTGCCCAATATTTCTCTAATAATAGGATCAACATGTGTACGTCTAGCAGAAATTAAAAAGGAGGTTTTATCTTTTATTATCGGTCCTTCTAAATAAGCACTAGTTGCTAATAATCCTATATTGAGTCCACCATGAAATGCTTTGGTATCTCCTTCTCTTGTTCGGATATCAATTACTGAAGATAAGCGGCCACCGTACTGTGCTGGGAGTGCGCCTTTATATAATTGGGCGCTTTTAATAGTATGCGTATTAAAAATAGAAAACAAGCCTAGAGAATGAGTAGGATTATAAACAGGTACGCCATCCAATAAAACTAAATTTTGATCGGCATTTCCACCACGAACATGTAGCCCTGCTACTCCTTGCGAACCAGATTGTACACCTGCTAAGGTTTGAAAATATCTTAATACATCTACTTCTCCTGCAATAGCAGGAATTTTATTGATTGCTTTAGATTTGAAATTTGGAGTAGTGCTTGCATCTACAGATGATTGCGGTAGGATTTTAGTATCGGTAACAATTACTTCTCCTAAAGTAATCGAAGCATTGAGTCCTATACTGAAATGTAAATCTTTACCTATCGACACATTATAATCTTTAGATTGGAATCCTAAATAAGAGTAGTTTAATTGGGCATTACCTTTTGGAATAGGCAGGCTGTAAAATCCATATTCATTTGTTGTTGTGCCTCTTCCAGAAATTATATCCACAACGGTCGCAGCTATTAGCCGCTCTCCAGAAAGACTGTCTTCTACAAATCCACTAATAGTATAAATAGGTGGTGGTAAAGCTATTAAAGAAATTGTGTTATCAACTATTTTGAACGTATAACCACTATTGTATAAACATTTTTGTAAAATATTTTTTAAAGTTGCATTACGTACATGAAGGGATATTTTTTGATCTGCTGAAAAGTAGTTACTGTTGAAAGAAATACTACAATTCGCTTTTTCACTTAGGTGGAGTAGAGCATCTTCTATAGAAATGTTATCGAGTCGAATATCTAATCTCGTATCTAGTAACGTTTGACTAGATAAGCAAAAAGGAAGGAGGGTAAAGAAGAAGCATATAACAGTGCGCATGGTTTTAGGTGTTGTCAGTAATGCGATTATGTTTTTGAAATCGCTGGTGTAAGGCTGTGCCTATACCTGTCACTCTAAGAGACGGACTCTTGATGGCAGAAACTTAGAAAGTGGCTGTCATCTGGGTTTCTGGGAAAGATGACAGCCATTTTGAAAATTTCTGCCATCATCCTTCGCTCTATAATAAACTGGTAATCATTGATTTTTTCGGCCTGACGCGTATGGACACAGTCTTGCGCTAGCGAGGTTTTTTCGTAGAAAAAATAGAGAACTCTGCATCTCTGCGTCTTTGCGTTTAAAAATTGACATTGGCTTTAGCCAATGCTGAATAGTTATAAAAGGCAAAGCCTTCTGAATAATAAACACAAGGCAAAGCCTTG
>CAKZUM010000661.1 GCA_937921525.1 uncultured Saprospiraceae bacterium | reverse complement strand
TTCTACTTCCTGATAACCAATATCTTAGGAACTTGAGTTTGCATTAAAATAGTCACCTAGCTCGCTAGGCAACAATTTTAATGCTTCTTCAAAACCCTAAGCTATTGATAATCAGTTCGTACAAATTTTAGACAAGCTCTAAATCTTTAATCATTTTTAGTAACGACAAAAAAATAACTACCGCATCTGAAACCGCACGTTTACTAAAACTAAAAAGTTTAGTAAATGTAGATGAGCAACTTATTCTTTCATTGTTCCTTATTAGAATTCTTTTCTAAAAGTTCATTATTTAAGTTAGAAAAACTAAGGCGAGTGATTTTTGTTCAGGTAAGTTAATTTTTATTATTTACAGCCCCATCCTGTACTGTCTTAGGCTACCGCTGTCAGATGAGTAGGTGCAGGCCAAACGAAAAGTCAAAATCGTAAAATATAATTCATTGAAAAATGTTTGGGTCGATGGTTGAAGTTTGTAACCATAGCTGTCAGGCTATCAGAAAAGGCGCTTGATAATTAGGGCATTAACAACGAATTAAGAGCGGGGAGTAGAGGCAGGTTTCGTTTAAAAAATAACGAAATTTTATAGTTTTTTAAACGAAATATATCTCTGTTCTCGCTTCTCTGCTCTCTATTCTAAATTATTATTCTCCCTGCTTAATCGTAACATCAACTGGCAAACATTTTTCATTGATACATTGGAAAGGAATCGTATAATCTTCTACCTCTCCATCTGTGGCACAAGTATCCGTCCCACAAGCACTACTGCCATTTGTGGTATCGGTAGTATATCTGAATCGCAATCCGATTTGAGTAGTTATTAGATTATCTGGCACATTGAAATTTATTAGATGATCTCCCGTTGCATAAACGCTACCAAGAATAGTTTCGTCTGTTTCAACGAAATCCCCATCTCCATTCCAATCTACCCATACATATAAATAAGCATCGTTTCCTGTATTATTATACAAGCTAACAGGTAATCTAAAGGACCCGCCCGGTACAATATCCAAACTTGAGAATATCGCAACCCCATCGTCTGTATCTTGATTGGCATCGACATTGCTAGTTGCAGCAGTTTCTGCGGTTGCGCCTACGCCCATATAAATATCGGAACTAATAAAATGACAAGGATCATCTGTGCAAGTATCCTCATAATCAGGAAAATCACAACCTATAGCTATAACCGTAATACAATTACTCGTGTCTGCACACATTCCTGTAGAACAATTGGTACTTTGAGAGCGCACAATTAATCGGTAATAAGTAGTATCAGTCAAGCCAACAGGTGGGTCGTAGATTGTACTTGTTGCCCCTGCAATATCAGAGAAACCAAGACTGCAATCCGTGGTACTACTTTGCCATTGATAGCTTAGGTTTTCTCCACTAGCAGGAGTAGTTACTGTAAAAGCAGCAGGGTCTCCTCCTGCACATACAGTTTGATCTCCTGACACTACGGAGGCAATTACTTCTAAAACTTCTAAATTAAAAGTCATCACAAAGGCACCACATTGTAGATTATTACCTAGGCCATCCGAGCTCTTAGTGAAAGAATAACAGCCTGCATTTGCATTTGCAATAATGGTCTGGTTACATGGGTCGAAAATAGCCGAAGAAGCCGCATCTGCTGGTATCCACTCGCCTTCACAAATCGCTCCATCACAAGGGAATAATTTGTTAAGAAAAATAAGATCATTTGCTCCTGAGGTACATATAGTTTCATCGACTACTTGTCGATTATTAGTAGGACAGCATTCTGTTAAAATATTGATAGCTTTACCAGCACCTCCACCAGTTGCACCGCTTGGAGGAACGGCCTCTATATAATTGGTTAAGTCAGTATCCCAAGCAGAAACACAATCAGCGGTAGCTTGCCAATTTGCAAGATAGATCAAGTCTGTACCTGCATGGTATCTAATTCCTAGGGTACTTTGGTAGCCAAGTGAATTGGTATTATTTGCCACGGGTGTTTCGCCCACAAACTGTCCATCGCTGTCGAATTTTACTATTTTAGTATAATCACCACTTGCACACGACTGGGCAGCATATATATTACCGTTATTATCAGATGTAATACCCCATACATTACAAATACCTCCAGTAGTGAAATCATCAAAATTAGGGGTACGAATGAGGAAATTATCACCAACCGTATAAAAAGTATCTGTATAAGTTGTTGGAGGAATAAGTGGAGCTCCAAAACAGCCTCCTGTAGCAATAGCATCTTCTAGTTCTTGCAAAGAAAACCTATAGATTCCTGTATCTTGATTACCCCATATAAAAGTATCGGTAGCTTTATTGTAGTTCAACTCCCAAGAACCAAGAAGACTACAAGCAGTATTACCTATTAGATTACCTGTACATAAGTCATACGCTCTAATTCCATTTGCCCCCCCGCCTGTAACATATAAGGTATTACCAATAGATTGGAAGTTATTTCCTGCATCATCAATAGCAAAATTAGTCTCCGAAAATATCTCTCCGTCACAGGACAATTTTCTAATATTAGTTCCATCATCTACACTAATATCATTGGTTTCACCAACATACAAAAAGCCATTAATATCTGTAGCTACACCATGCGGATTGGGTAATTCACTACCCCCATACCATGGCGAACCTATCTCTGGTAATGGAAAAGTACCGTCTAATAAAAACTTGTGCATTGCGCCATCTGCTGGTTCTGCTAAATAGAGATAATCGTTGCAAACACATCCTACGGAACAATCCACTTGCCCCTGCAAAGTCACGGTATAGTCGGTAAAGCAATTCCCCATGTTACATCCCTCGTTACTAAATACTCGAATGGTATATTCTTGGGAACTGCTTGGATTGGCTAAGTCTGTGGCAAGAATATAAGGGAAGCTTACACCACTTAGATCTATAGCATTAGCATAGTCAGGATCACCAGTATAAGTACTACCAATGGACCAATTGACCCTTTCGCCACTAGTCACTTCGGAGATTTGTAGATAGCCATCATCATTAGGCACACCGTTGGTACAAGAAGGAGATAAGGCAAATATTTTTGCTGCTGGCTTGGGTAGTACTTCTAAATTAAAAGTTATCTCAAAAGCACCACATTGTAGATTACGACCTACACCATCCGAGCTTTTAGTGAAAGAGTAGCAGCCTAAGCTTAGATTAGAATTAATAGTTTGATTGCAGGCATTATAAATAGCAGTAGAGGCTGCATCTGCTGGTATCCACTCGCCTTCACAAGTCGCTCCATCACAAGGGAATAATTCATTAAGAGATAAAGAGTTGTTCGTTTCTGAAATACAGAGGGTTTCGTTAACTACTTGTCGATTGTTAGTAGGGCAGCACTCAGATATAATATTGATGGCCTTTGGAAAATCATCGGATAAACCTGGGACTTCCAAATCGGGTAGATAGGTCATGTTTCCGTTCTCTCCCCCTGAAGCAAGTACAGATGCACAAGATTCTCTAGATGAGAGATATACGTACCCCTTATTATAACTCAACCCCCATGTTAAATTGAATCCCATGTTGTTAACTACATCATCAGTTAAGTGATGAATATAGTTTCCATTTTCATCTAACTTGATAATGTAAGTGATGCTTGGATCTGGAGCTCCTTTTAACACATTAGCTACGATATACCAATTGTTAAATTCATCTTGGTTAATACCAAGAATCCGAATAGGATCATCACCTGTTGGGCCAAATTGAGCACCAAAATCAAAAATAAACACAAGTTGTTCATTTGTAAGCTTTAAATCGATACTTCTCATTTCAATTAAATCAGAAGGAGTATCCGAAAATCCACTATTTACATAATAAAGTAAACTATCATTTTCATTATAACTTAGCCCCCAGTAATCGCCAAATCCAGTTTTAGGTAATACAAAAGTATTTGAGATGGTTCCAGTACACAAATCTAGTTCTACAAAGGCGTTCTCGGCAGGTCTAGCGAGAACCGTATAAACTTTATTATTGACGGATTCCATACCGAATAAATCGTCCCATCCTGTAGTCACATAATCTGAACTTAAAACATCTCCATTACAATTGAGTTTTACCAGATTATCAAAGTCATTATCATTGATGTAAACATTACCATTTAAATCACTGGCTACAGCATGTGGGGAATTAACTTGTGTCGTCCATGCTGGTGCTCCTATTTCCGTTAACGAACCGTTGCTATCGTCAATACTAAATTTGTGGACGATATCTAAATCGCCATCATCAACGAATAAATAATCCGTACAATTACAACCTACTGAACAATCTTGATTCGCTAAGTTCACCACTACATCAGTAAAGGAATCATCTGCGCCATTATATACCCGAATAGTAAAATCGCCAACATCGGCATTACTCAAACCTGTATTAAATTGGTAGGGGTAACTTGCACCCAATAAGCTAGTGGCGTTCGCATAAGTATTAGTGCCGCCATTATCATTAAAGGTACTACCCGTAGACCAATGGAAGCGGTCTGCATCAATAACTTGAGAGATTTGCAGGTATCCATCGCTTTGTGCAACATTATCTAAACAGGATGGCTGAATCGCAAAGGCAGATACTGAAGTAACGTTCAAACTAAAAAACATGCTATCAATATCCGCAGTGAGTGGCGTCAAATCTATGTTTCCTCCGAGCCTTGCATTTATGCTTCCATTCTCTGGGTTGTACTCTCCAGTGAGGTACCAATCTTCTCTATTGCTATACCTTTCATTCTCCCCAATGATAGTGGCGCAGTCGATATAGCCATGAGCCTGTACCCCAGAAAAAGGCAATACCCACAGTATAAAAAATAGTAGCAGAAATTTAAAAGAACAACTCCTAACAGTATTCATTCTGTATTTATAAGATAAGTAGTCTTTTCTAAAAATGTGCTTTGACATAACTGTTTTTTTACTGATGGCAAGCCGTAAGGAATGGTGAAATAATAAACTTACATTCTTCTGCTTGTTCTTTTTCCTTTTGGCATCCCGTCCGCAAGCGGTTCACAAAAGATAAAGATTCCCCGAATCTTTCCCTTTTGGCATCCCGTCCGCAAGCGGTTCACAAAAGATAAAGATTCCCCGAATCTTTCCCTTTTGTTCATGTTGAAAAGCCTCGTGATAGCTAGGCTATCCCTACGCCCGCCCGACCGAAGTCATTCGGGCTGGTTTTTCGCCTTGTAGAAAGAAAAAGTAACAGCGCACAAAAACGCAATTTATTAATTCATCATTCCTTAGTAACAACGAAATAATAAATTCCGCAAGTTGGCTCTAATTATTTTTCTGTTTGAGGAATTTAAAAAATCAGTGCATAGCAGGGCTACGGACTTATTTTTTAAGTTTCTCAAACTGGAAAAGAATAGAGGCAGATGCGG
>CAKZUM010000660.1 GCA_937921525.1 uncultured Saprospiraceae bacterium | reverse complement strand
TTTGGTATCAGAAGAAGATTTAAAACCAGTGACCTCTAATATTGCTTATTGGTTTAGCTGGCCAGCTTTTTTTCCAAATGTAGAGCTTTACGAATAGACTTAATTCTGAATGGAGAATTGTGAACACACTGCTGGACATTTTAAAGAGCAGAGAATAGAGAGCAGAGAATAGAGACAGATTCCGTTTAAAAAACAACGAAATTTCGTCGTTCTCTGATCGAAATGCGTCTCTATTCTCTCTTCTCTGCTCTCTGTTCTGAACAATGTCTAGTAGTGTGAATTGAGAATGCCTATAAAGCGTTGACAGTCAAGACTCAAATTTCGAATACAAAAAAGATTGCAATAAATACTAACGTAATAATAAAGTCAAATTAATAGAATAATTTATCTCACTTATTTATAATAATATGAATTTACAACTGTCTAAATTACAAGGGTTTAAGGCTAGTAATATACTTAAGGTATCCACTTTTCTATTAGTCTTTTTAATCGGCTTTAGTTTTAATGCAGATGCCCAAAAAAAGAAACCAAGGTCATCAAAAGATAAAGTAGAAGATTATTTTGATGAAGGAGGTTTTGGTTCACATCGCTTATGGTACGGAGGTGGAGTAGGCTTGAACTTTGGTGGCGGTGGAAATTCTAGCCAATTTAATTTCTCCATTTCGCCAATGGTTGGATATAAACTAACAGACAAATTCTCCGTTGGACCGAGAGCAGAATTGGACTATGTACATGCCCGTTTCGCTACTAGTAATACTACTTCAGATAAGTACAATATTTTTAACTATGCGATAGGTGGATTTGCTAGATACAAAGTATTCAATCCTTTCTTTATACATGCAGAATATCAGATAGAAAGTAGAGCTGATCCTATAGGGAATGGCGAGACTAGAAGAGGTAGTAGAGACAATTTCTTCGTAGGTGGTGGATACGGTAGTAGTGGTGGATTGATTGGTTATGAAATCTCTATTCTTTGGAATGTATTAGAAGATGGATCAGTCAATATACCTTTAGATTATCGGATAGCTTTTACTTATAATTTCTGATATTGAGTGTTCGTTTTATAATGAGAAAAAGTGGGCGACACTTTTAACGTCTATTGATACCCCACATCTATTTTTTAGCTAAAATTTAAGGGCTTTAGCCTCGGTCCTGTCTGTAGAAATAAGGCTGTTGAGTGTCCGTAAGGAGCGTAGCTTCGACCCTGTGGAATTTTACAGGGTCGAAGCTACGCTCCTCTAATTATTTGTTTACTATATTTTTCTACAGACTAAGGACGAAGCTACGCTCCTTTTTCTCAGTTATAAACTTATGGAACATCAATAGACTTTTAACGTGTCGCCCACTTTTTCCAAGCTCTGGACACATCATGTCCCTTGTTGAGAAAATGATTTTTTAAAAAAAAACGTGTTATTTCAAAAAAAATCAAATAACTTGCGTCGATTTCGAGTTTATCTATATGTCTAGCATAATCGATTTATTGTATTAACTATTGTTTTTCGTTCAAATCTTTCAGGCTTCACATCTATTTTATGCTCTTGTTTTTTAATTCGTATCTATATAAGTTTTGAATTTTCAGCTAACTTTACACTCCTACCCAGCAAAGTTTTTTCCTGTTCTTAAGATCGGACTTACTTTCAAATTCATTCAAGGTATCTTCTTTGAGTGATTGAGTTGTTAATGCCCCACTGTTGATGATCGGCTTATTAGTTACCCTTAATTTTTTTTTATGAATATTTTTGTTGCTAAACTTAATTATGACACACAGGAAGATGATCTAAGAGATGTTTTTGAAGGATTTGGAGAAGTTGATTCTGTAAAGATTATCATGGACAAATTTACTGGACGATCCAAAGGATTTGGATTCGTTGAGATGCCGAATGACGATGAAGCGCAAGCTGCTATCGATGATTTAAATGATTCTGAATTAGACGGAAGAACTATTGTGGTAAAGAAAGCGGAGCCAAGAGAAGATAGAGGCGGCCGAGGTGGTGGACGTGGTGGTTACGGCGGCGGTGGCGGTCGAGGTGGTTATGGTGGCGGCGGCGGTGGCCGAGGAGGCTACGGTGGTGGCGGCGGTGGCCGAGGAGGTTTCGGTGGTGACCGTTACTAAGATACTGTAAAATTTGAAGTTAAGCTATCGCTAATTCAAATATAAACGACATAAAATGCGTTGGATTCCTTTTGGGGTTCAGCGCATTTTTGTTTTTAATCCTATGAAGTTGTTTAAGAATATAGACTAATTTTAGTCTATATTCTTAAACAACTTCTATCTTAAAAAATCGATCAATCATAGGTATACGCCGAATTTATTTATAAATTTGACGAATATGCAGGAGCAAGCGAAAAAGCTTCTCTTTAGATCTGAATAGATCTATTCTTAAAAAAATTAAAACCTATACATACAATGCCACTCGATCAAGTAGATGTAGACAAATTGGGTTCAGGGGTAGAAGAGAAAGAGATGTCTTTCTTAGACCACTTGGAAGAATTGCGCTGGCACTTGATTCG
>CAKZUM010000659.1 GCA_937921525.1 uncultured Saprospiraceae bacterium | reverse complement strand
TTTACAGTTCTAAAAACATTGGAGAGTGGTCGCTTAGTTTATCTTCTCTAGCGGAATGAATATAATCACATTGCTTTATTAGCGGGATTAGCTCCTCACTAGCATAAATATGGTCATAACGGTAGCCATTTCCTTGGTGACTATACCAAGAATAGGCCTCTACCTCTCCATGAACATGTCGAAAGGCATCCTGCATTCCACTTTTCTCTAATTTTGCTAGTTCTGGGGTATACCAAAAGCTATCTCCTTTTTGATCTATGAAATTTTTACCCGTATTATAATCTCCCATGATTAGGGCAGGTCTATTTTTTGTAGTCTCCTCCAGTAATAAAGGAAATAACTGATGTTTTTTCTTATGGGGCAGGTACACGCCATATAAATGAAAGGCTTCAAAATCGGCGGCTATTACATTATGTCCATAGGTAGGGTCACTCTGTAAAAAAAGGCGAGAATTACAGGGCAATTGACTAGCAATCAATACAGAATTGGTATCTGAAGGACCTAAGGAGGTGAACTGAAAATGATACCCTAATTCTAGTAGTTTTTGCCGAATAAATTGCCCTGCATCATTGTTTCGGAACTCTGACAAGGTGACAATCTGTACTTTCTGTTGTGCTATAAATTTGATAATACCACGCACTCTTGATCCGCCGCCTTGTTGTATGTTCCAACTTAGAAATTTTAGCATGATTTATTATAAGATAAAAATGATTTTAGATTCTTCTGAATCAAAGTAATAAGATAAGTCGCTTAAAATGAACCGCTTAATTATCTTATTACTTTGATAGAATCTAAAAATTTTTATCGTGATTCTAAGCAGACTTCTTCTTAGCTTCCTCAATACTTTTCTTCAGGGCCACCATAATATCCACTACTGGTTTGTCTTCTTCATTTTCTTCCATATTGACGATCTGCTTGCCTTGAACTTTTTGCTCTACCAAATCCAATAAGGCATCTCTATAGCGATCCTCAAAATCTACTTTATCGAAAGTGGTGGTTAGTGATTCGACTAATTGTTTGGCCAATTGGAGTTGTGCTTCGTCTGCTTCTTCCATCGTTTTCGTATCTGGCACTTTTTCGATAGATCGTAGCTCATATGGAAACCGAAGTTTATACATGATTAGGGCATTCTTATAGGGCGTAATTAAAACTACATCTTCCTTATCTCTTAGAATGATTCGGCCTACCCCTGCTTTGCCTGTTTCTTCTAGGGTCTTACATAATAGGGCAAATGCTTTTTTAGATACATCTCCTTCGGGCCCTACATAGTAGACGTTTTCAAATCGGGTGGCAGGCACATCTTTGAAATCTACAAATGCCTCAATATCAATTGCTTTGGTACTTTTTAGCTTGATTTTATCCAACTCTTCTGGCTTGAATATGGCAAATTGATCTGGTTCGTATTCAAAGCCCTTTACGATATTTTCTCGACTGACGGTTTCTTCGCAGGTTTTGCAATATTTTTTATATCCTACTGGACCGTGGTCTTTGTCGTGTATTTGTTTGAATGATATATTCCCCTTGGTCTCTACGGCGTTGAATATTTGAATGGGAATGGTGACTAATGAAAAACGAATGTGTCCTTTCCAAACTGATCTCATTGTTTTGTGTTTTTCCATGGCTGCGCCATGGGTTACATGATGTCGCCCTTTCAGGGCTGGTCGTGTGTTGTGTTGGTGTGTTTTAAATATTTGTCAATGTTATTTACGACCTATAAAAATCTAATTTATTACAAATTGGTAGTTACGTAATTAAATCCATTCAAATCTAAATGTGTGTATAATTACCTGTCAACATCACTCACGACCTACAAAAATCCTTTTTTATCCGTGTGACTACGAAGTAGGTCCGTGTTGAGTTATGTGTATTTAGCCATATAATCAAGAATACCATATAATCCTAGCTCAATCCTTAGCCCACATTTTCAAAAATACAGGTTCTCGAAGTGTTTCATTTGGGCTAAAAGAAGCATAGGTGACTTCACAAAGATACTGAGGTAAAATCCAAACTGTATCTTTTTCCTCATCTACAGATTCTTTAATAGGTTTAGAAATTGTTTCTAATTGCTGTAGCTGCTTCAGGATGTCTTTCATCTTTTTTTGGTCAAAACCAGTACCCACTTTACCATGATAAGTCCATGTATCTCCATTTGGATTAGCTAAATGTAAGGCACCGAAAATATCAATTCGATCTCCTTTTCCTTTGGTATACCCAATAATATGACATTCAAAAGTTTCCGTAAATTTAAGCTTCTTCCAGGTATCGGAACGGGCACCAGGAGAGTATTTTCCATCCTTGTGCTTGGCCATAATGCCTTCCAAACCCATTTGCTTAGCGGCATTATAGATTTCTGCGCCATCATGGAAGGTGGTGCTTAAGCGAGGCTTATCTCCTGTTTTGAATATTGCCCGTAACCATTCCTTTCGACGACTCAGTGGGTAAGAAGTCAACCTTTTGCCATCCAAATATAAACAATCAAAGGCATACATGTAAGCAGGTTTGGTTTTACTAGCGGCAGCGATATTCCTTTCTCCAATCCGATGCATTCTAGAAATGACATCTGCAAAAATTGGGCGACCTGCTTCATCTAAACAGACAATTTCGCAATCAATGATCGCATGTTGGACACGGATAAATGCACCCTCTTTAAACTCTGGAAACTGGTCGATGATATTTCTACCAGAACGACTCATCAACTTGATGTCTTCCTTATTTTTATAATAAATTACTCGAATGCCATCCCATTTAATCTCATATTCATAAGCCTCTTTTTTGGGGGGTAATTTACTGATGGCACCACAAAGCATTGGCTTCATAGGATGCTTAAATATATCTAAGTTGACCGACTCTGCTCGTTGTATTATCCATTCATTGCCCTTAATTCTATATAAAGAAAAGGTCGCTTCGGTCTGTTTATTAAGGAGTTTAAATTTATACTTTGTTTTTCCTTTTTGTAGCCACTCAATTTTGCCTGTCTCGAAGACCCACATTTGTCCTCCACCATATTCTTCTTTAGGAATAACTCCTTCAAAATCAATATACTTGGCTGGATGGTCTTCTGTTTGGATAGCTAGTCGTTTTACCCCTTTCTCGATAGGCAATCCTTTTGGAATAGCCCAAGATTTTAGAACACTATCTACACCTAATCTCAGATCGTAATGCAGGCGGGTGGCATGATGCAAGTGGATGACATACTTGTTATTTACCTCAGATGGATCAAAAGCAATTGTTTCGGTACTATCAGGTTCAGCAGTCTTGGAGAAGTCTCGTTTATCCTCATAGTCCTTTAAAGGGATGACTGGAGTTGGGATAGACTGATTGTGTAATTTTACTGCCTTATCGTAAAATCCCTTCCATGGATTTCCTTTTTCTTTTACATAGGCCAAGGCCTCATTTATATCGTATGCTTGAGCATTGTTACAATTCGCAATTTCTTCCCATGTCAAGGGCATAGAAATTGGTCCGCCTTCTTTTCCTCTTAGGCTGTATGGAGCGATAATGGTATTCCCGGGATGATTTCTATAGATGTCTAACAGCGTCTTATCGGTTCTTCTTGTTTTTGAAATAGATAGGGTAGTGGTTGGATTGGAGGTGATAAATTCTTTCATCAATTCCTTGACCGTATCTGTCATAATTTCATATTCCCATTTAGGTAAAATTGGGACGACTACATGGATGCCTTTACCACCACTCAATTTGGCAAATGGATGATACCCGTAAGATTCTAGAAAGCTCTTTAATTTTAATGCAATGTCTCTTACTACTTCAAAATCTTGATCTTCTGGAGGGTCTAAATCTACAACAAACTGATCGGGATGATTAATTTGAGCAATCGTACTATTCATCGTATGTACCTCCAATGCAGCTAAATTGGCGAGCCAAACTAGATGTGGTGCCGCATTCGCCAATAAATATTCATTATCCTCATCCCAAGGCAAGTAAGTAGTGGGAATCCAATCAGGAGTCCAAGAAGGTTTATTTTTGGTATAAAATGTTTTCTGTCCAATACCATCTGGATACCTTATAAGCGTTAAGGGCCTGCCTTTTACAAAAGGTAGCATAAATGGAGCAACTGCTATCGCATAACTAATGATTTCTGCTTTGGTATAGCCCTTAGATGGATATAGTACTTTTTGCAAATT
>CAKZUM010000658.1 GCA_937921525.1 uncultured Saprospiraceae bacterium | reverse complement strand
GTATTCAATAACGATGAAATAATAACATGGAAAATACAGGCATCATCACAAAGACAAGCACCGTAAGTTTTGAACAAACCTACCAGCAATTAAAATCTGTTCTTGAAAATAATCCCAATCTTAAAATCATTGCAGAACTAGATCACCAAAATAATGCAGGTTCTGTTGATTTATCATTAAATCCAACTAGAATCATTCTATTTGGTAATCCAAGATTAGGAACGCCTTTAATGCAGAATGCTCAAACTATTGGCTTAGACTTACCTCAAAAGATTTTAGTATATCAAGAAGAAAATGGTACCGTAAAAGTGGCCTATAATGATCCTTTATATCTAAAGGAAAGACATGGTGTAACTGGCAAAGAACCTATTTTAGAAAAAATTAGTAATGCACTACATAAGCTGACAGAGGTTGCGATTGCTTCCTAATTGGAGAGATTTGAACGAAATGTTCCTATTATGTAAGGCATAGCCTTCTGGATAGTAAACACAAGGCACAGCCTTGCACTAAATTGTGCTTTTTAGATAATTTTTAAGTTCAAGCGCAAATATCAAGCTCAAGTAAGTGCCAAAACACACATGTTTTACCACAAATTTAAGAATGAATCAGCTTGATAAAACAAAGCTAGGGTTGTATTTTACCACATAGGTACATAGGTCACATAGCATACGTCACACTATGTGACCTATGTATCTATGTGGTAAAATTGTCAACTACTTTTGTGGTTTAAATAAACTTGTCAAAATATATGATTTAAGATTTTACTCACCTAGTCCAAATGTTGATATAAAACCAACTAGCTAAGTCTTAAACCGATAATGTCCCACCACATCAAAATCCAATTTAGACCGCACAATCTCTGCCCTGCTGATCTCTGCATAAAGAATCCCTTCTTCATTATAAAGCGGGCCAGCTATAATCTTTCCCAGTGGATCAACGATCAAACTACCACCACGGCACATAATATTCGGTTGATGCTCCAAGTCTTCTATTCCAGGTAAATCCCTTGGATACAAATCTTTAGTGACATATTGATTACAACTTAAGACATAACATCGTCCCTCTAAGGCAATATGCTGCATACTAGCCACCCAAGCGTCTCGACTATCGGCAGTAGGAGCCAGATAAATTTCTACACCTTGTTCATATAAAACCATTCTAGCCATTGGCATATAATTTTCCCAGCAAATTAATCCACCTATTTTTCCAAAAGGCGTGGTTAATACTTGTAAATCATCGCCTTTGCCTTCGCCCCATATAATGCGCTCTGCGGCTGTAGGCATTAGCTTTCTATGCTTTCCTATCAGTTGGCCATCAGGGGCATAATAGACCAAAGAACAATATAAGGTGCCACCGATCTTACTTTGCTCGGTAATTCCAACTATTAGATAGACTTGATGGGCCTTAGCAATTTGCGCCAAGCGATCAGAATCGTTGCTAGGGACCGCCATCCCACTTTCCCAATATTTTTGCCAAGTCGCTCTTCCTTCTTTAGAACGGCTGCCCACAACGGTTCCAAAACTTAGTCCACGAGGATAAACAGAGATAAAGGTTTCTGGGAATAGAACTAGCTTGGCTCCTGCATGCGCTGCTTCTTTTGTTAATTGTTCCAATTTATCAATCGTCTTCGCAACATCGAATAGGATAGGGGCGGCTTGGACAACGGCTACTTTAGTGTTTTGCATGCTACTTTAATTGTGTTAGTTCTAAATTTATTTTTCAAAAAAAAATAAATTTGAACTAACATAATTTTAAACGGAGATCATTCTGAAAATAAAAATATGTTAGCACTGAGAGTGTTAACTCAATCTTCATTAGCACCAACCAAAAAAATCCTATAAAAAAATATTATACTATTTGAATAATAAGAAAATAGTGCTATCTTTGCACTCGCTTTAGAAAACATTGATTTTCAACATTTTTTAAAGCAACAACAACCTAGTAAAATCAAGGGTTTCTAACCCATTTATTAGGAAAGACAATCATTCGAAAGTGTTTAATGAAGCCTTTTTTCATATTATTTATGGAAAAAGGAAAAGCAAAATCTTTCACCTTTCTATTCTTCCTTGAATAAGGGTGCCTGTATTTCTGCCTTTTTTTATCCATACCTCGGTGATTCATTTCTAAATATATACAATTGTAACGAAGATGCCTACTATCAATCAGTTAGTGCGAAAAGGACGGAAGAAAATTGTCGAGACAAGTAAGTCTCGGGCGTTAGATTCATGTCCACAAAAAAGAGGGGTGTGTACTCGTGTGTATACAACAACACCAAAGAAGCCAAACTCAGCGCTTAGAAAAGTTGCTAAGGTTCGTTTAACGAATGGACAAGAGGTGATCTGCTATATCCCAGGGGAAGGACACAACCTTCAGGAACACTCTATTGTGTTAATTAGAGGAGGTAGAGTAAAAGATTTACCTGGTGTACGATACACAATTGTCAGAGGAGCATTGGATACAGCGGGTGTGACAGATAGAACACAAAGTAGATCTAAGTACGGTACGAAAGCACCGAAAAAGAAATAAGCATTTAATTGCTGATAAAATTTAATTTCTATAATCATTTAATTCCATTTAGGAAATGAGAAAAAGAAAGCCAAAAATTAGAGTAATAGCTCCAGATCCAAGATATAAAGATGAGTTGGTCACACAATTTGTCAATAATATGATGTTGAGCGGTAAGAAATCAAATGCGTTCAAAGTGTTTTACGATGCAATGGATTTGATTAAAGAGCGGTCAAATAATGGGGACGAGCACGCAATATTTAAGAAAGCGTTGAATACTGCAATGCCTCAAGTAGAAGTAAGAAGTAAAAGAATTGGTGGTGCAACATTCCAAATTCCAATTGAAGTACGTGCAAAGAGAAGGTTATCAATTGGTATCAAGTGGTTGATCACTTTCGCTCGTAAGAGAAGTGGAAAAGGAATGGCAGAAAAATTAGCGGCTGAGTTACTAGCAGCAAGTAAAGGAGAAGGAGCTGCAGTAAAAAGAAAAGAAGATACGCATAAAATGGCGGAATCTAATAGAGCATTTGCCCATTTCCGAGTATAGGTATAGTTTTTGGGTTATGGATTTATTTAATATCCACAACCCTCGTTCTTAGATTTTTATCTAGAAAAACGATTTCCATCTTTATAACAGGGTTATTATTTAACCATTTAATCACCGTCAAGGTAAAGTTATGGCAACAGATTTAAAATATACTCGAAACATTGGGATTGCTGCCCATATTGATGCGGGTAAAACGACGACCACTGAACGTATTCTTTATTATACTGGTATCAGTCACAAAATTGGAGAAGTGCACGATGGCGCTGCTACAATGGATTGGATGGAGCAGGAGCAAGAAAGAGGTATTACGATTACTTCAGCAGCAACTAAGACTAGTTGGAAATGGCAAGGACAAGAATACCCAATTAATATTATTGATACTCCAGGTCACGTGGATTTTACCGTAGAGGTAGAGCGTTCTTTAAGAGTATTAGATGGTATGGTTGCTTTATTCTGTGCAGTATCTGGTGTAGAGCCACAATCTGAAACAGTTTGGAGACAAGGTAACAAATATAAAGTTCCAAGAATTGGTTTCGTCAATAAAATGGACCGTTCAGGAGCAGATTTCTTCGAGGTAGTGAAGCAAGTAAGAGAGATGTTGGGTGCAAATCCAGTTCCTCTACAAGTACCAATTGGTGCGGAAGAAACATTCAGAGGGGTTGTAGATTTGATTACAAATAAAGCAATCATCTGGAATGAAGAGGATAGAGGAATGACTTACGAAGAAATTCCAATTCCTGAAGATTTACAAGCGACAGTAGACGAATATAGAGAGAAGTTGTTAGAAGCAGTTGCAGAATATGATGAGACATTGATGGAGAAATTCTTCGATGATCCTGATACAATTTCTCCAGAAGAAATTAGAGCAGCGATTAGAGCAGCTGTAATTGATATGAGTATCATTCCAATGATGTGTGGTACTGCTTTCAAAAATAAAGGAGTTCAAGCGGTACTAGATGCTGCATGTGCATTCATGCCATCTCCATTAGATATTGAAGCAGTTGAAGGTATAGATCCTAAAACGGATGAGGCAGTAACTAGACAGCCAAGTGCTGATGAGCCGTTCTCCGCTTTAGCATTTAAAATTGCTACTGACCCATTTGTTGGTCGTTTAGCATTCTTTAGAGTATACTCTGGTGCATTAGAAGCGGGTTCATACATTATGAATACTCGTTCTGGCAAGAAAGAGCGTATCTCTAGAATCTATCAAATGCACTCTAACAAGCAGAATCCAATTGATAGAGTAGAGGCGGGTGATATTGCTGCAGCGGTAGGATTTAAAGATATTAAGACAGGTGATACCATGTCTGCTTTAGATCACCAAATTGTATTGGAAAGTATGACCTTCCCTGATCCAGTAATTGGATTAGCAGTAGAGCCAAAGACGCAGAAGGATGTAGAGAAGATGGGTATGGCTTTAGCGAAGTTATCAGAAGAAGATCCAACATTTACAGCTAAATACGACGAAGACACGAATCAAACAATCATCAGTGGTATGGGTGAATTACACCTTGAGATCATCGTTGATCGGATGAAAAGAGAATTCGGTGTAGAAGTAAATGAGGGTGCACCTCAAGTAAACTACAAAGAAGCATTAACAGCATCTGTAACGCACAGAGAGCGTTTAAAGAAGCAGTCAGGTGGTTCTGGTTTATTTGCAGATATGGAATTCGAATTAGGTCCAGCGGATCAAGAATTCTTGGAAAGCGAAGAATTCCAAAATGGTAAGGAACGATTACAATTTGACTGGAAAATCGTTGGTGGTAAGATTGATAAGAACTATATCAAGCCGATCAAGGATGGTTTTACAGCGATGATGGATAATGGTGTGTTAGCAGGTTTCGGTATGGACAGTATGAAAGTTAGAGTTTATGATGGCTCTATGCACGCAGTCGATTCCAAGCCAATTGCCTTTGAACTTTGTGCAAAAGAAGGTTTCAAAGCAGCAGCGGCTAAGACAAAGCCAGTATTACTAGAGCCAATTATGAAGTTGGAGGTAACTACTCCGGAAGAATATACAGGTGGTGTTATTGGTGATTTGAACAGAAGAAGAGGTTTATTGAAAGGACAAGATGCTAAGGCAGCTGCAGTTATTGTAAAGGCAGATGTTCCTTTATCTGAAATGTTCGGTTATGTAACACACTTACGTACGATTACTTCTGGTAGAGCATCTTCTTCCATGGAATTTTCTCACTATGCACCAGCACCGAGAAACATTTCAGAAGAAGTAATTGCTAAAGCAAAAGGCTTAGTACAAGCATAAAACTAAGGTAAGCAATTGACACTTCGGCGTTAATTGTAAATCCAATAATAAATAACAAGTTCAGGTTTAAAACCCTGGTTGGTTTTCGACCTGAACTTGATTTTTGAATTTGAATTTTCATAGGTCATGAATCAAAAGATTAGAATCAGATTACGCTCTTACGATCACAATTTAGTAGACAAGTCTACAGAGAAGATTGTGAAAACAGTACGTAACAGCGGAGCTGTTGTAACTGGTCCGATTCCGCTACCAACTGATAAGAAGATCTTCACAGTTTTACGTTCTCCACACGTAAATAAGAAATCTCGAGAGCAGTTTCAGTTGCGGACTCACAAACGCTTAATAGAAATTTTCACTCCAACACAAAAGACAGTCGATGCATTGTCAAAGCTGGAGCTGCCGAGTGGCGTTGATATACAAGTTAAATTATCGTAAGTAATTAGCTCTTTGCTAACACTAGAAAATCATTACAATAAATAATTGATTTTCATTACGTTACAGAACTGATATAGGGTTGTTTGGTATAGGAAATAAGTTATTTAAGAATAATTTTATTAGCCCATTCCATTTCAAATCCCAAAGAAACGTCTGTTTTACTCAGAATATAAATTGATACTTAAGAATGGTTCATACAGAAGTTATCTATCATTGTGATAGCACTAAATCTGTGAAGGAAATATTTATCAAGCGATAAATATTAGAGAAGTACTATCTATCAATTTTATTAGAACAGGCTATTCCTAGAAATATTAAAAACTAAATAAAGTGAACGGAATCATCGGTAAGAAAGTCGGAATGACTAGCGTCTTTACAGAAGATGGTCGAAACCTTGCATGTACCGTTGTAGAAGCTGGACCTTGTGTGGTGACACAGAAGAAGACAGAAGACTCTGACGGCTACTACTCTTTACAATTAGGTTTTGGCGATAAGAAAGCTAAAAACACGACGAATTCACTTGCAGGACATTTTGATAAAGCGTCAACAGGTCCAAAGCGAAAAGTAGTAGAGTTTCGAGACTTTGATATAGATAAAAGTCTAGGAGATGTAATTACTGTAGATGAGGTATTTGCAGAAGGAGATAAAGTGCATGCAGTAGGTACTTCTAAAGGTAAAGGTTTCCAAGGTGTTGTTAAGCGTTACAACTTTAAAGGGGTAAACGACGCAACACACGGTCAGCATAACAGACAACGTGCTCCGGGTTCGATCGGTGCAGCTTCTTATCCTGCGAAAGTATTCAAAGGTATGAGAATGGCAGGTCGTATGGGAGGAGAAAGAGTAATGGTGAAGAACTTAGAAATCGTAAAGATTTTTGCTGATAAGAATTTAGTATTGGTAAAAGGAGCGATTCCTGGACACAAAGGTTCTATTGTAATTTTAGAAAAGTAATCGTTCATCTACTTCTTATTAGAAGATAGATTAACGCTATAAATTTCAGACAATGAAATTAGATATATTAGGTATAAACGGTTCATCAACAGGTAGATCAGCAGATTTGCCAGATGAAATTTTTGGTGTAGAACCAAACGAGCATGTAGTTTATTTAGCTGTTAAGCAATATTTAGCTGCTCAAAGACAAGGTACACACAAAGCAAAAGAGAAAGGAGAAATTACAGGTTCTACAAAAAAGCTGAAAAAGCAAAAAGGAACAGGTACAGCTAGAGCGGGTAGTATCAAGTCTGGTGTATTTAGAGGTGGTGGAAGAATGTTTGGTCCAAGACCAAGAAAGTATAACATCAAGCTGAACAAGAAGGTAAAGCGTTTAGCTAGAATGTCTGCTTTATCTAGTAAAATCTCCAACGGCCAGTTGAAGGTAGTGGAAGACTTTACTTTTGAAGCACCTAAAACTAAGGAGTATGCAAACATTCTAAAGAATTTAGAATGTGGTAGCAAGTCTCTTTTAGTAGTAGGCGAGCACGACAATATCTTAAACTTATCAAGCAGAAACGTTCCTAAAGCGAACGTTGTAACAGCTGCTGATTTGAATACATACCAAGTAATGAATGCGGGAACACTTCTTTTAACAGAAGGTGCTGTTTCCAAGATCGTTTCTGCTTTATCATAAGCAAAGAAATTTATTTCTTATGTTTTGTATGGAGTAATTTTCATACATGTATAATCTAAAAAGATGGCAAAGAGAATATTAATTAAGCCTATTATCACTGAGAAGTCAAGTGCGCAGACAGAAGCTGCTAACCAGTATACTTTCATGGTCGATAAGAAAGCGAATAAGACGGAGATAAAGCGAGCAATTGAGAAGTTATATAATGTATCAATTGATTCTGTGAATACTATCATTGTTCCTTCTAAGAAAAAAGTTAGAAATACAAAGAGTGGTATGCAAAGAGGCACCAAGTCTGCTTATAAAAAAGCAATCGTTAGAGTGACTTACGGTGAAGAAATTGACTTATACGGAGAAGTATAAGTAGGTCTTTAAGTGTAGTCATCTATTGACTTCTACAAAGACAAACTATTGTTGAAATTTATTATTCGTAGCAATCGCTACTAATATAAAATATAGTAAAATGCCAATAAAAAAGTATAGTCCAGTTACGCCAGGTACTAGATTCAGAGTTGGAAACTCTTACTCAGAAATAACTACGGACAAGCCAGAGAAAAGCCTAACAGTAGGTTTGAAAAAGTCAGGTGGTCGTAACCATTCTGGTAAGATGACCATGCGAAATAGAGGGGGTGGGCATAAGCGAAAGTATAGAATCATTGATTTCAAGAGAAATAAGGATAGCATGACAGCTACTGTGAAGACCATTGAATATGATCCGAACAGAACAGCTTATATAGCATTGGTAGAGTATAGCGATAACGAGAAGCGATATATCATTGCACCAAACGGTTTGTCAGTAGGGGATACGATTATGTCAGGTAAGGGTGCAACTCCAGATGTTGGAAATGCTTTATTCTTAGCGGATATTCCTTTAGGTGCATCTATTCATTCTATTGAAATGCGTCCAGGTCAAGGAGCAGCGATTGCAAGAAGTGCAGGTACTTATGCTACTTTAATGAGTAGAGAGGGTAAGTATGCAGTAATTAAGATGCCATCTAGTGAAGTTAGAAGAATCTTATTGACTTGTAAAGCGGTAATTGGAACTACTTCTAATCCAGATCATGGTCTACAGGTTTTAGGTAAAGCCGGTAGAAAGAGATGGTTAGGTAGAAGACCAAGAGTAAGAGGGGTAGCGATGAACCCAGTCGATCACCCGATGGGTGGTGGTGAAGGTAGAGCATCAGGTGGTCATCCAAGATCAAGAACTGGTGTAATGGCGAAGGGTCAGAAGACTAGAAACGTCAACAAGCAATCTTCTAAGTTAATTATAACACGAAGAAAGAAATAGTATTAAAAGTTCAAATATCAAATTTGACTTTCAAAATTAATAGCAATGCCAAGATCACTAAAAAAAGGTCCATACGTATTTCATAAGCTTTTGACTAAAGTAGCAAAGGCACAAGATTCTAAGAAAAAATCTGTTATTAAAACTTGGTCAAGATCTTCAATGATCATTCCAGGGATGGTAGGTGAAACAATCGCTGTACATAACGGAAAAACATTCGTACCAGTTTTTGTTACAGAAAATATGGTTGGGCATAAGTTAGGAGAATTCTCACCAACACGTAGCTTTAAGGGCCACGGTGGTAAGCGTTAATATATTTGCTAGGATTTTTATAACTAGCGTTTCAAGCTTAGTTTCAGTAGCCAAATATCTATTTGGTTATTGACGTGTAAAGCTTTACTAATAACAATAATAAAAGATTAATAATATGGAAGCAGTTGCTAAGTTAAAGAATTGCCCAATGTCTGCCAGAAAAATGAGGATGGTAGTGAATAACATCAGAGGAAAAGACGTTGAGACTGCCTTAAATATTTTACGGTATACAAAGAGAGAAGGAGGTGTATGGGTAGAAAAGTTGCTTTTATCTGCCATTGCTAACTGGGAAAACAAGTTAGGTAATGTAGAGAATGCAGATGACTACGGTTTGGTCGTAAAGACTGCATTTGTAGATGAAGGAACGATGCTTAAGCGATTCCGTCCAGCTCCACACGGTAGAGCGCACAGAATCAGGAAGCGTACAAACCATGTAACTTTAGTTGTAGAAAACAAAGTTGCTTTACCTGCGGATGAAGAGCTAGTTGACGTAGACGCAGAATAACCAATTGACATTAATTGAACTTTTTTCTTTAATTCTGTATAACTCAGAATTTAGAAGAATCTAAATAATTAAACGTTCTTTGAGAAATTTAGTGTTTACTAGATTTTCAAAGAACCAACATTAAAATACCTTTTTATGGGTCAGAAGACAAATCCAATAGGTAATCGTTTAGGAATCATTAGAGGCTGGGAATCTAGCTGGTTTGGTGGTAATGATTTTGGAGATAAGGTAGTAGAAGACGAAAAGATTAGAAACTACTTGAGAGCGAGAATTCATAAAGGAGGCATTAGCCGAATTTTCATTGAAAGAACGCTTAAGAGAATCACCGTTACTATTCATACTGCTCGTCCTGGAATTATCATTGGAAAAGGTGGACAAGAGGTAGACAGAGTAAGAGAAGAGCTTAAGAAATTAACGGGTAAAGATACTCAAATCAATATCGTTGAGATCAGAAAGCCGGAATTGGATGCTTATATCGTTGGAGAAACAGTTGCTAAGCAAATTGAATCTCGGATCAATTATAGAAGAGCGATCAAGATGTCTATCCAATCAACTATGAGAGCTGGTGCAGAAGGCATCAAAATCAGAATCTCTGGTAGATTGAATGGTGCGGAGATGGCACGTTCTGAAGA